>JAIBDV010000229.1 GCA_024686055.1 Neptuniibacter sp. | reverse complement strand
ACAGCAGTGCTATAGAGACTCAATCGAGTCGCACATCGTCACGGAATATCCGTCAGGCTGAAAGTCAGATGAAAGCAACTGTAGCCGTTGTTTAAGAGCAGAGGTCAGGGTCGAGCAGAGAAGAAATGTCAGGCGTGTAGATCCCGTACACCGTGCCGATAAACCCGCTGGTTTACAGGATCATGTAGCTGAAGCTCAGCGGGGCAGGATGGCTTATTAACGATATCGCAGGCCCTTCCAGCAGCGCTGCAGTGGCTGGATCAGAATTTTTGCGGCCGCTTTGAACGGTTGCAGATACAGTGTGACTAGCGTCTGCTCACCCGGCTCTTTTCGCTGGCTGACACCAAACTCTAATGCCCTGCCCGGTTCAGAACGGTGCAAGCTCCCCCCCAGCCAGTCCCACACCGCCAGCACGGCACCAAAATTGGTATCAAAGTGACGGACATCGGTGGAGTGATGAATCTGATGCTGAGCCGGAGATATCAGGATTTTCTCCAGCCAGGGCCAGTAGTGAATAGGTACATGGGAATGACGCAGATTGGAACCGGCAACATTAAAACCAAACACGATCACACTGACCCCCAGTACGGTGTACAGATCCACCTGGCTGGCGAAGAAGAACTTGAACAGGCCAATGCTCAACCCCTGTACCAGCACACTGCGCAGGGAAAACAGCAGCCCTTCAACCGGGTGCGTACGCAGCACCGTAAGGGGGGTTAGTACCCGCGCTGAGTGATGCATTTTGTGAAACGCCCACAGTACGGGCCAGCGGTGCAGCAACCGGTGCAGGTAGTAGCGGGCAAAGTCATCGAGCAGAAAAAACCACAGGGTAAAGCTGGTCACAACGGCCCAGTCCGGCAGCAGCGTACCCGCTGCCGGAGGCAGACCATAGTGATCAAACAGCTGGAAGTAGAGCCAGGTCGCCACCGCCAGCTGGCCGAGCAACAGCGGTGAGAGCAGCAGGAAAAGCGCACGGTTGATCAGCACAATAGCGTAATCAGCCCGCGCAGACGCAGAAAGCCAGATCTCGCGGCTCAGCATCGCAGCCAGGGCAGTTTTCAATGTTTTACCCTGCCAGCGCAACCAGACCAGGCCAATGACCAGCGCAATGGCTACATAGCCCAGAAACAGCCGTTTACGCGGGCTGCTGAAAGTCTCAATCAGACCATTAAGGTAATCACTGCCAAACGTGCTGAGGAAACTGTCCACCGGTTATCGGCCTCTCTGGTGGGTTAGGTTATATTTGTCAGTGGCATATATAGACCCCAGAGCAGGACGCTCGCGGAGCGAGCTGCTACAGAGCCCTTCATAGACGCGAAAAGCCAGCCGGTTACCCGGCTGGCTTTTCATCCCTGATCGTCAGGCCATCGTATTAACGCTGGCCTGAATCCATCAATAATCAGTCGTTCTCAGCGTTGGCCGCTTCTGCACCCAGTTTCTCAATCAGGTCAGTCATGCCCGCCAGCACGTCTTTATTACGTGCTTCAACGCCAAATTCATCAACCATCAGCTTCTGCACTTTCAGCAGCTGCAACATGTACTCAGACATGGACACAGATGCAGACTGTACGTAACCACCATTGGCATCAATACCGGTTACCTGAGTGTTCCCCAACAGCACCGGGCCAAAACCGATCAGGCGGTTCAGCTGTACACCGGTCGCGCCCATATCTTTACCGCTCACCTGCAATGCCATGGCAAAGCCTTTCAGCTCACCCCAGTGCTTGCCGTAGGTGCGGTACAGCTTGCTGACATCGCCGTCGTTTTCCAGCATCGCCGTGATCATTTCCAGGTCTTTGTAAGCGGAACCGGCGTATTTGAACACCGCTTCAGCGATCACTTTTTCCCAGTTATCAGCGATTGTCTTCGCATAACCTTTAAGCTCACTGCGCTGCGCATCGGTCAGGGCTTCACCCTTGGCGTCGGCCAGCAGCTGACGACCATCCACAAACGCTTTCGTGATGGTGTGCAGGTAAGCTGTTTTGCCGCCCTTATCAAAGCCCGCTGCGTAATACGCGTGGGCAAAGGCCATTTCGTTATACAGGCTAACTTTGCCGTCGCCATTCGCATCGGCCAGCGTCAGCGCGTCAGGCTTGTTTTTGGCAATGCTATGCACCTGTTTAGCCGTCAGCGTCAGCGTATGAGCCGGCGTACCGAAGTAACCAAAGGCTTCATCCCAGACGTGCTCTTTGCCCGTGTAGGCTGCACCTGCTTTGTACGGTTTGCTGTTCGGTTTAACATCAGCGCCCAGCTTCTCATCCAGGTAGTGATCTACCGCCTGGTTGTAGAACACCGCACCCATAGTGAACTTGGAGATCAGCTGAGCGTAATCCAGACCGTTTACCGCATCGTAGCCTTTGTCAGCAGATGAGGCTTTGTCGATCATAAACGCCAGTACTTCAGCACCGGTCATATTGCCCGGCCAGCTGGTTACAGCACCTTTATATGCTTTCCCTGCCAGGTTTTTCTTTTTGGACAGCTGATCAATGTTCTGCTGTGCCAGCACGAATGTGCCTTTTGACGTCGGCGCAAGAATTTCACGACCGGCATCCTTACCGTCAAAGTACGCCATCATCTGCGCTTTAAGTGCAGCATTCGGCTGTCCATTGCCCTGCTTGGCCAGTTTTTTCAGTGAGGTATGCAGTACCTGACGGGCCATCTGGCCGCTATAAGAAACAGACTGTGTCGCTGTTCCTTTGTAGTCTTTAACCGTAACCGGAAAATCTGCATATACATCTGCTGCCTGCGCAGCAACACCCGTAGAGCCCATCGCAGCAATGGCCAGCGCCATGACAATCTTTTTCAGCTTCACAAGAAAAACCTATAGCTTGTAAGGGTTATATGTCGAGTCTGGCCGTTGAGAACCACCCTCGCATCTGACTGGCACGTAAACTAGCACAGGCTTATCACAAATACTATTGATATGGATTCGTATTTATATCAACGATCTCTTATCTACCTTTGATCCACCAGGCCCGCCCTGCTCAGCCAGAACAATACAGCTTAACGCTCAGGTAACCGCCAAAAACAGGGTGACTTTCAGTAATATCCTTTTAGAATCAGAGGACTTATCGATCACGGACGATATCTATGCCTAGCCGCCGTACCTTTTTGCTTGCCCTGTCATCACTGGCCCTGCCCGGCTGTACAACACAACAGGTTCTACAAGCATCACGCACAGCTCTTCAGCAAAGCTCGCTTGAGGATGCTGCACTGTCAGTTGCCCGCAATAGAGCCCACAGCTGGGTAAGCAACCCCACTGTACTGCAGCAGGATCTCAAACAGGTTAAACGCTTTGCTAACCGGTTTATTACCGATGTCATCAGTGTGTGGGGGCAGGAGAACGCCCGCAGTTCGGATACCGATAGCTGGGTGAAATACACCGACAATTATCAGAGCCGGGGCATTATCGATTTTCGTAAAGGTACGGTGCGAGTTGAAAGCCTGATACCCGGCCAGCTAAAGCAGGCGATTATCAGCACCCTTCTCTCACCCGATGACCCGAATGGCGTCGATCTGTTTTCGGCAAAGCCAATCAAACCAGGTGCCGAGCCCTTCCTCTATGAACAGGTGCTGGATCAGGACGGTAAAGCAATCCGCTGGAACTGGCGGGCCACTCATTTTGCCGACCACCTGATCAAAACCACTAAACAAAGCCGCCAGGTGACCCTCAATAATGGCCGCAAGCGCACCGAAAGCTGGGTTGAGTTTCCACTGGTCAGCAACCATGGAAAGCGCCGTCAGGGCAAGTATGGTGCACTGGTGGATCAGCACAGTCGTAAATACCACCAGGACACCGCGCTGGTATACGCCATTATTGAAACCGAAAGCCACTTTAATCCCTTCGCTGTCAGCTGGGTGCCTGCCTATGGTCTGATGCAGATCGTGCCACGCACTGCGGGCCGCGACAGCTGGAAGCTGATCCATGGTGGTGCCGGTACACCCAGTCGTAATTACCTGTTTAACCCCAGCAATAACATCCGCATGGGCTGTGCTTATCTGTACATCCTGCAAAGCCGCTATCTGGCCGGGGTTAACCACCCTGTGAGCAAGGAATATTGTATGATCGCTGCCTACAATGGTGGCGCTGGCAATGTGCTGCGCTGCTTTTCCAGGGACAGAAACAAAGCGTTCCGGCTGATCAATCAGTCAAGCCCGGATCAGGTTTACCAGCGTCTGCGCAGTAAAATGCCGAAAGAAAGCCAGGACTACCTGAAAAAGGTAAATCTGGCTAAAAAACGCTACCGCTAAGGCCAGCCTCTCCCCTCGTAACGCCACAAACAGGTTCAAGGAATGTTGTAGCGTTACTACAGAAGTTTTAGCCACTTATCCCAATACCGTTTATCTCACAGCGTTTGCACGGACGTAGAAACACCGCCGAACAAACATGTAACTTATTGATTTTAATGATTTTTAATTTACCCTTATGCTCTAGCACCCAGATATCACAAGGTGCAGAGCGATTTGGTAGTGATATCCAGCCATTAGCATTTAGTAGAAACCTGTCTGAAAAAACGCCCTGCTACTTCATACCAGGCGCCAATCTGGCGTATACTCCGCGGCGCTAATGTAATTCCTTAGGCATGAGGTCTGCTGTAGTACGCACCTGCGGGACGCCATTACATCAGGCCTGTGGCTATCCAGCTGGATATATCAGGGGAAAAAATGACGACTAATAATCCAACAATTGTCTACACGCTGACCGATGAAGCACCTTCACTGGCAACTGCCTCTCTGCTTCCTATCGTTCGAACTTTCATTAAAGCTGCAGACATCAATGTTGCCATCAGCGACATCTCTGTTGCGGCACGCATTCTGGCAACATTCCCTGAAAATCTGACTGAAGATCAGAAAATGGCCGATACCCTGGCCGAGCTGGGTGAACTGACCCTGCAGCCAGATGCAAACATCGTCAAACTGCCAAACATCTCTGCGTCTATTCCACAGCTCAAAGCAGCCATTGCTGAACTGCAGGGCCAGGGCTACGACATCCCAAATTACCCGGATGAAGCAGACAGCACTGAAGCACAGGACATCCAGGCGCGTTACTCCAAAATTCTGGGTAGCGCAGTCAACCCGGTTCTGCGCCAGGGCAACTCTGACCGCCGTGCACCTAAAGCCGTAAAAGCTTATGCACGCAAGAACCCGCACTCCATGGGTGCCTGGAGCCAGACGTCTCAGTCCCACGCTGATTACATGCGTGAAGGCGATTTCTTCTCCAGCGAACAATCCATCACCATGGCTGATGCCGGTGGTGTTCGCATCGAATTCATCGGTAAAGACGGCGCAGTCACCGTTAAAAAAGAACTGAGCCTGGAAAAAGGCGAAGTACTGGACGGTATGTTCATGAGCTGCAAGGCGCTGCGCGCGTTCTTCGAAAAGACTCTGAACGACTGTAAAGACAGCGGTGTGATGTGGTCCCTGCACGTTAAAGCGACCATGATGAAAGTCTCCCATCCGATCGTATTTGGTCACGCGGTAAGCGTGTTCTACAAAGACGCGTTCGAGAAGCACGCTGAGCTGTTT
>JAIBDV010000298.1 GCA_024686055.1 Neptuniibacter sp. | reverse complement strand
TGTGCACGCGTAACAGGATTATAATCAGAGTGAAGCTGGAAATTTTTGGCTGTAGTGGCGGTATTGGCAAAGGCCTGAAAACCACAACCTTTCTGCTGGACGACACCCTGCTGATCGATGCTGGCACGGGTGTTGAACTGCTGACCATGGAACAGATGCTGAAGATTCGCACTGTTGTCATCAGTCACGCCCATGTAGACCACATTGTCGGCTTGCCGCTGATGCTGGCAACGATTTACGATCAGCACCAACACCCCATCGATGTTTACGCCCTGCCAGACGTCATTGAGGCTCTGCAGGCACATATATTTAACTGGACCATCTGGCCTGATTACACCACCCTGCCAGAGTGTAACCCCATCCTGAAACTACATGCCCTGAACGTCAGCGATACTCTGCAAACCCCAGCTCATCATATTACCGCCCTCCCCGCTGCCCACCCGACGCCTACCATTGGTTTTCTGGTATCTGATGGCCAACGTCGCTTTGTATTCACCGGCGACACCGGCTGTAATGATGCCCTCTGGCCAATACTCAACAGCAGCCCGCCGGATTTACTGATCATCGATGTCTCTTTTACCGACGATGTGCAGGAACTGGCTCGCCTCAGTGGCCACCTGACCCCCAGCCAGCTGGCGGACCAGCTCGGTCAGCTTAACCAGCCCTGTCCGGTGCGCATTACGCACCTTAAGCCCGGTTTTGAGCAAGCTATCATGCAGCGCTGCCAACACCTGCTACCCGACTGGGATCTCGATGCACTCAGGCACGGTGATTGCTTCAGACTGCAGGCTATCGAATCCTGTCCTGACTAATCTTTGCAACAGCCCACAACAGGTCTGACTAAGGACCTGTGAACAGCATTCAACGCTCCAATAAATCGGGCAATTCCCGCCCGCTACCGGTATCATTGCGCCTGCAGTAATCATTTTACGAGAGAGAACAATGGCGCAGATCGGTCAATACAACACGCTGACAGTACTCAAAGCACGCGACTTTGGTGTATTTCTGGATGGCGGCGAGCACGGTGAAATCCTGCTTCCCAAACGCTACGTCCCAGACGGCTGCAAGCCGGACGACTCAATTGAGGTATTTGTCTACCTTGATTCCGAGGATTATCTGATCGCCACCACCGACGCCCCTTTTGCTGTGGTGGGAAAGTTTGCCGCTCTGCGGGTTAAAGACCTCAACCGGGTTGGTGCGTTTCTGGACTGGGGGCTTAGCAAAGACCTGCTACTCCCGTTCAGCGAACAGAAAAAGCCATTGAAGAAAGGTGACCTGGTCGTCGTTTATATCTATCTGGATACCGACACCGACCGCATCGCAGCGTCCGCCAAGCTCGATAAATTTATCGATAAAGGCCTGACGCCGTTTACCAAGGATGAAGCCGTCAAGCTACTGATCACCGATCACACTGATATCGGCTATGCCGCACTGATCAATAACCAGTATCAAGGTGTGGTATACGACAGTGATGCCTTCCGTCAGTTGTCCTACGGCGAGCATATCGATGGATTTATCAAGAATATCCGCCCCGATGGCAAAGTTAACCTGATCCTTCAGCAGCCGGGTTTTGGCAAAGTCGAAGGCATTGCGGCCGATGTTCTGCAGCGCCTGCGCGAAGAAGATGGCTATATGGCCGTCAATGACAAAAGCTCTCCAAAGCTGATATCCAGCCTGTTTGGCACCAGCAAAAAGAGTTTTAAAATGGCTATCGGCACGCTGTATAAAGCGCGTCTGATTACCATTGAAGAAGCCGGCATCCGTCTTAACGACGAATAAATGCCGCGGGCTGAGCGCTGTTACCACAGCAGCACTCAGCCCGGTATTCACGCCCGGCGCCATACATCTCCTACTTAAACAGCGCCCTGAACACGACACTGCCCAATCGAACCCGACGCACAGATCTGTCCATCTGGCATCGTTGCCCCGCTTAGATCCGCCTGACTAAAGTTCACCTCACTGAGTTGAGCATTAGTGAGATAACTCTCCGTAAAATCACTGCCACTGCAATCAGCCCCAATCAGACAAGTGTGAAACAGATCAGCATGAAAGAAATCAGCTTTTTTCAGGCTGGCTCCGGTCAGATCAGCGTTATAGAAACTGGTCTCAAAAAAATCAGCACCATCAAAGCAGCTATTCACCGCAACCGCTGCATTAAGATTGGCCTTACTCAGACAAGCATCACTGAAATCAGCCCCGCTAAGCTGACTATGGAAGAGATCACAATCGCGTAGTGTCGCCCCCTGCAACCGGGCACTGGTCAGGTCCGCCTTATACAGGTTTGCCCCACTGAGATCGGCACCCCTCAGGTCCGCTTCACGCAGACAACAGTAGCTCAGATCAGCCTCCTGCAAGCCAGCGTCACGAAAGTCCGCCTGACTCAGATCCTGGCCACTCAGGCATTTCCCATACCACTGTACCGCGCGAAATACTTTACCCATGCTCATCAGATACCCCTCTGCTTTTCAGGGGTTACTCTAACATGGGGGACAGATACAGAAACGCCAGCGATTAAGCTGGCGTCAAAGAAACAGATAGAGACAGTGAATCTCAGCACTCAGTCCGACAGGCTGCTAACCAAAGGTGGCACTCAGGTCTTGCAGGCCCAGCACTCGAGCATTCAGGCTACGGGCATCTTCATGTACATCCCGGGTACTGCTGACACTGAGATCTGCAACCGTGTTGATCTTCTCTATTCCCTGGCCAATCTCATTGGCTACCATATGCTGCTGTTCTGCGGCCGCAGCAATCTGGGAAGACAGATCAGCGATGGCATGAATTGAGCCTGTAATCCGCCCCACTCCCTGTTCACTCTCCTGGGCACTGAGCAGGCAGCGCTCAGACTGGTTGTAGCCCTGCTCACTCTGCCTGACCAACAACTGTAAGGCTTCTCGTACTTCCGTCATATGGCGTTGACTGAGCTCGGTAATCTCAGCGGTGCGTGACGACAGGTTTCGTACCTCATCAGCCACCACCGCAAAACCACGTCCGTACGAGCCTGCACGAGCGGCTTCAATCGCCGCATTGAGCGCCAACAGATTAGTCTGCTCCGCAATTGCCTGAATCTCGCCCATAACCGCCTGGACACCATCGACTTTACCCGACAGTGCCTGTGCCTGATCACTGGCCTGACTGACGCTGTCCGCCAGCTGGCGAATCTCATGGCAGCTGCTCTGACTGGTGGCCATCACCCGCTCACACTCATCAACCACCTGCTGTGTCTGACTACTGGTGTTCTGGGTATTGCGCGCAACTTCTTCAATAGTACAGGCCATCTGATGAATCGCGGCAGCCACCTGCTCAATTTCTTTACGCTGCTGCCCGGCCCCTACCTCAAGTGATTCGACGGAGCTTGTCAGTGACTGGGCAATGGTTTGCAATTGCCCCGCAGCATCGCGGGTACGCCCCAGCACCGTAGCAATACGGGCGTCCTTCATCTGCAGGTGATAGCTAATGACACTGGATTTATCAGAACCGGTATACACCGCCCGACACAGTGCGCTGTCGTACTCACGCTGCAGCCCTTTTACCAGACGAGGCAACCGTAACAGCTCATCTGAAAACAGCATGACCGTCAGCATGGCAACCAGAGCCAGTGGAATCAGTGCCTGTACAGATAACAAGGACAGGGTCAGACCCAGTGTTGCCAGCACGCTTATCGACCACAACGGCACCCTGGTGGCACGCATAAACTTACTCAGGCTGAACTGCTGCTCCTTAGCATACAACTGCTGAGCCCGCTGCTTTACACGGTCAGCTGGCCGACGGCGCACCGACTGATAACCAACAATCTGATTATCCTCATGTAGCGGAGTCACGTAGGCATCTACCCAGTAATAACCGCCATCACGAGTGCGGTTTTTGACCACTCCGCGCCAGGGTTGTCCATTGCGCAATTTTCCCCATAGATCACCAAAGGCAGCTGCAGGCATATCCGGGTGGCGGATCATATTATGGGGCTGGCCCAGTAGTGCCTCACGGTTATAACCACTTACCCGGCAGAATGCATCATTACAATAGGTAATTGTGCCTTTAAGATCTGTTGTTGTAACCAGCTCGTCACCCGCCTGTAGCAGTACTTCCCGGCCGTTTTCGCGATTCATGCTTGTTCCTTATGCAAACAGACTAACCCTCAGAAACATCGATACAAACCGATGTCAACCTCTCTGATATCTACCTGATTCTATGTAAGGCGCGGAATATACTGCGCAGATAACCAAGGGTAAAGGTTACAAACCTAAAATAAGCATAAATATAAGCACAAAAAAGCATTGACTTAAGTCAAGATCTTTAAAAACAAACAGTTAACAGTAGTATTAAGATATTCATAAAATGAATAAATACTAGGCAAATAATCCAGAAAAGCACAGTTTAACTCGCTGCGGCACGTCGCCGTGTACCCTGAGCAGCCTTTTTCTTGCGACTGCCAGCCGACGAACTTTTGCGCCGCCGGGATGGCTGAGAGGAAACCGCCCGGACCCCACGCAGCGCCTCT
>JAIBDV010000393.1 GCA_024686055.1 Neptuniibacter sp. | reverse complement strand
CGCTGCATACGGAACATGCGCTCGTCATAGGCACGCACTGCCAGCATATGTTTCAGCCCCTGGCGCAGCTGGTCCGGGCTGAGCTGAGGGTTCCAGTCGCCGCAGGCCTGGCCGTTATCATCCAGTACCCTCACCAGGCCATAAGCCAGGTCGCGGGTCTGTTCGGCGGGCGCATCCGTTGCCGGGCGCGCACAGGCACCGGCAGCGGGAATATCCAGTTTGGAAAAATCAGCAGGCTGGTCGGGCCGGGATGAAGCCACTGGCACATACAGTTTTGACTGCCAGCCAGCGTGAGTGGGAGATGTCATAGGTGATCCTCCTTGTCGCATGTGCCGGGTTTACCAGAACACAGGCGAGAACGGACCGGGCGTAACAGCGCAACCGGTCACAGCATTGATCAATCCCCGGTGCATGACACCGGGTGCGGGACGGTTACGCCGCTGGACTGAAGGTCTCTTCAGCCAGCTGGTCAGCAACGACATGGGGCGGTAAACCCTGAGCAGCGGCGCGCTCGAAGATCTGCTCCAGCCGCTGACAGATAGAGTCCAGGTGCTGCTGCAACGCAGCCGCGCCTTCACCGCTACGCTGGTAGGCAATGTCGATAATGCCACCGGCATTGAGCACATAATCCGGGGTATAGAGGATCTCTTTGCCCATCAGCAACTCGCCGAATTCCGGGGTTGCCAGCTGGTTGTTGGCGGCCCCGGCAATCACCGTGCATTTAAGCTGTGGCAAGGTATGTTCGTTGATCACGCCACCCATGGCGCAGGGGGAAAACACATCGGCATCGACACCGAAGATCAGCTCCGGCGCCACCACGTGGGCACCAAACTCATCCACCGCCCGTTGCAGATTGGCGTCCACAATGTCAGTAACGATCAGTTCAGCACCGGCCTGATGCAGGTGGCGCGCCAGGTAATAGCCCACGTTGCCAACGCCCTGCAGCGCCACGGTCAGTCCGTTGAGATCATCACGCCCCAGCCGCTGTCGTACCGCTGTTTTCAGGCCAACAAAGGTGGTGTAAGCCGTGGAAGGCGAAGGGTCGCCGCCATGTTCAGTCCCTTCAACCACGCCCGCCGCAAAGCGGGTACGCTGGCCAATCACCGCCATATCCGCCACGCTGGTGCCGGAGTCTTCAGCGGTGATGTAAGCCCCGGACAGGCCTTCGATAAAATCACCGAGACGCTGCAGCAACGCCGCGGATTTATCTTTGCGCGGATCACCGATAATCACGCATTTACCACCGCCCAGCGGCAGCCCGGCCAGTGCCGATTTGTAGGTCATACCGCGCGACAGGCGCAGTACGTCGGTCAGCGCATCAGCGTCGCTGGCATAGGGCCACATACGACAGCCGCCCAGCGACGGACCAAGATGGGTGTTGTGAATGGCCACGATGGCCTTAAGGCCGGTTTTTGCATCACGAAAAAACGCGACCTGCTCGTGGTTATCAAACTCCGGATGGGAGAACAGATTCATATCGGCGCACCTTGTTTATTTTTATCCTGCGTCTATATCCACCGCTGAGCTGCGCCTGATGATCAACCCGGCGGCCAGCAACTGACTAAAACTGTACCGGCTTTGCCGGGTAATATTTATCCAAAGATTCGGGAAACCCCTGGACTCAACGCAGGATAAATACCAGAATCAGGCTATTAAGGTATAAATATTACTGACTAGTACGAAAGACGGTATTGATTACGCAACTGCGGTATAGCGATCTAATCCGCTTAACAACAATAAAAACACCGAACCAGGCCCATGGAATTAGATAAAACCGACCGTAAAATCCTCGCCCTGATCCAGCAGGACGCCAGCATGAGCGCCGCCGAGATCGCCGACCAGGTCAACCTGTCGCAGCCACCGTGCTGGCGGCGGATCAAGCGGCTAGAGGAGCAAGGTTATATCCAGAAGCGCACCGGCATCCTGGACAGGAACAAGCTGGGGCTGAATATGGTGATTTATACCGAGGTCAAACTCAGCGCCAATGGCCGCCAGGCGGTAAATGAATTTCAGCAGCATATTCAGTCGCTGCCGGAGGTGACCGAGTGCTATCTGATGATGGGCCGGATCGATTTTCTGTTGCGGATTGTGACCAAGGATGTGGCCAGCTATGAAACGTTCTACCGCGATCACCTGTCGCTGATCCCGGATATTCAGGAACTCAACTCCACGGTGGCGATGAGCGAAGTGAAATACACCACCGAGCTGCCGCTGCACCTGGTGTAGCGGAGCCCGGCACTCACCTGCCCTTGCCCCCCGTTGCTGACGCCACTAGAATTGGCGCCAAATAACCCGCCAGGATATCCCCCTGTTGAACAGTCCCAAACAGATCAGCCAGCAACGTATTCAGGCTCTCGCCGACCAGCTCGAGTGCCGCATCCTCAATCGAGAGATCGACTGCAGCGGCTTTCTGCGCCAGAACGAGCTGGAAAAACTGCTGGATACCAACCGTTTCACGGTACGGCAGATTCTGGCTGAACTGACCCAGCGCGGTGTGCTGGAACATGTACCCTATCGAGGCCACCAGCTGCGCGCCCACACAGTTGAAGAACGTCAGCAGATCACCGAAAGCCGGCTGCTACTGGAACAGGGCGCCTGCCAGCTGGTGCTGTTGCACATCGACGCCGCAGGCATCGAACAGCTGCAACAGCTGGCGCAACAGTTCGATGACTCTGTACAGCGCGGTGACACTGGCCAGCTGATCAGCAGTAATTACGCTTTTCACAAGCTGTTCTACCAGTATTGCCATAACCCCTTTCTCAGTGACCTGATTAACAACCTGCGCGAGCAGGCGGTGCGGGTCAGCCAGTCGGGCTGGTTTAACCAGCAGGCATCGCTGCAGGCCAGCGAAGAGCATTTCGCCATTGTCGAGGCGTTGCGTCAGAAGCAGCCCGAGCAACTGCGACTGCTTATTTTCCAGCACCTGACCGGCTGGCGGCGCTATATTGAGCCGGACAAAACAGACAACTAATAACAATAAGACACAGTATCAAATAAAAGTAATTATCATTACTTTACAAAT
>JAIBDV010000381.1 GCA_024686055.1 Neptuniibacter sp. | reverse complement strand
TAGCCATACATTGTCTGAAGCAAGTAATTCTGGTGCAGAGGCAGGCGCAGACAACTCCTTAACCGTGGGGGCAACAACAGCACTGCGCTGCCATTTAAACAGTGAACCCACCTCAACGGAGAACCACTGTACGGAAAACAAGGCTAACAGTAATAATAAAAAAAGCACCAGGCTCCAATAGGGTACTTTTACCCCTTTATTAACAGATCGTTCACCCAGTGCTTGTTTCACCAGCGCCGACGTAATCACTCTGCCACCTGATGAGAACGCGGCCAGCAGTATTTTATCAGCCAGCAAGTTTACCCGGCGCGGGTACCCCTGTGTCTGACGATAGATCTTCCTCACCACCGACTCGGAGAAAAGATCATTACCAATATAGCCCGCTGCGCGTAGCCGAAAGTTCAGATACTCTTTCAGCTCACCCCGTTCAAAAGGCTCTATGGTCAGCGAAAACGCGATACGATCCTTAATCTGGCGAACTTCTGGTGAATCGAGCAATGAGTCAAGCTCGGGTTGACCAAACATGACAATTTGCAGCAGTTTATCTACCTCTGTCTCCAGGTTACTCAGTAACCGCATCTCTTCCAGGGTATCCAGTGGCATTGCCTGGGCTTCATCAATTAACAGCACAACCTGTTTGCCGGCGACGTGGCCATCCAGCAAGTGCTGCTGTAAACGTCCGACCAGCTGAAATTTAGGCTCCGAGCTCTGGTATTTGATACCCAGCTCATTACAGATAAACATCAAAATATCGCGCGCTGGCATATTCGGACTGTTGATGTACACCAGCCTGACCGGACTGTTTTTTAGTGTTATGGCCAGTTTACGTAGTAATGTGGTTTTGCCACTACCCACCTCACCAACCACCTTGACGATCCCTTCGCCACGCTGAATTGTATAAAGCAGCGCATTAAGCAGCTCTTCACGCCGACCACCCCCAAAAAAAGTACGGGTATCCGGAGTGATTTTAAAAGGAGCCTGCTTCAGCCCGAAGAATGATTCATACATGCGTGTTTGCAGTCCACCGCGAAAAGTAAAGTTAACCTGGCCAAATGTGGGGAAGCGCGGCCTATAGTACTAAAAGGCCGTTTGTCCCGTAAACGACAGCACCCGAGTCCTTTGATCTACTATCAATTTTTTGCTAAAGACGTGCGCCGAATGGTCTTTATTAAATGTATTCACAAAAAGGCTTGACCCAAACCTGAAAACCCTGTTTAATCCGTCCCGCGTTGCCCAGATAGCTCAGTCGGTAGAGCAGGGGATTGAAAATCCCCGTGTCGGCGGTTCGATTCCGTCTCTGGGCACCAATTACTTCAAGCCTCGTTTTCTTTATAAGAAACGGGGCTTTGTTGTATCTGGGCAACTGAAAAAGCACAGCCTGCAGACAATTAAACCCGCGAATACCGGCCGTGCAAAAAGCCAATCCAATACTCTATCCGCTTACGCTGTTAATAACACCCGTTACACACCAACACAGACCACCAGACTGCTAACCCAATCCCAGACGCTTCAACAATCGATGGAAGTTACTGCGGTTCACGCCCAGGCTACGCGCTGCAGCCGCACGATTACCTTCACACTGCGTCAGCCGCTGACTGATCAGCTGGCGCTGGTAGTGTTCCAGCACCTGCGCCATCGACAGTGCATCAGCATCCGGCGCAACCAGCGCAACTGCCGCCACCGCGCCCTCTTTCGCAGGACTGCGCACGGCACGGCTCGCCTGTACAGGCGCAGCCTGCTCCAGCCCCAGATGCTCCGGTGCCAAAACCACGGACGCCTCACGCGCTAACGCACCTGCCACCTGACCCGCCCTGGCCCGCAACGCAGCCCGGCTAAGCAGGTGTTCCAGCTCACGCACATTGCCCGGCCAGCTGTACTGCTGCAGCTGCCGCCCGGCCTCTGCGGACAATCGCAGCGCGTGAACATCCAGCCGGCGCTGGCTGGCTTCCAGCAGATAACCTGCCAGTAACAGAATATCCTGGCCGCGTTCACGCAACGGCGGCACCTGCAATGGATACACCGATAACCGGTGATAGAGGTCGGCCCGGAAACGCCCTTCGGCCACCTCATCCGCCAGGTCTCTGTTGGTCGCCGCCACAATGCGCACATTCACCTGTAAATGCCGATCACTGCCCACCCGCTGAATCTCCCCACTTTGCAGCGCCCGCAGCAGCGTCGCCTGCAACGTCAGCGGCAACTCGCCGACCTCATCCAGAAACAGCGTGCCACCATCAGCAACCTCAAACTTGCCCGCCCGCGCAGCCAGCGCCCCGGAAAACGCCCCTTTGACATGCCCAAACAGCTCGCTCTCCGCCAGGTTTTCCGGTAACGCCGCGCAGTTTACATACACCAGCGGCTGCTCTGCCCGACCGGACAGGCGATGGATCTGCCGCGCTACCAGCTCTTTACCCACCCCGGTCTCCCCCAGCACCAGCACATTCAGGTGAGAACGGGCAACAATGGTGATCTCTTCCTGCAGCCGCTTCATTGGCGCACTCTCGCCCACCATCTCCGGTGCCTGATCCGCCTCCTGCAACACCCGCACCACCTGCTGCTGCCGTTCAGCATGAGCGGTCAGCGCATCCATTCGTGCTGCTGCTTTAACCGTCGCTTCAGCCAGACCAATAAAAGTACGCAGTTCGGTACTGTCGATCTGGTCGAAGGTCGCCGGGTTCAGCGCATCCAGCGTCAACACGCCCCAGGGCTGCTCATCGATATACAGCGACGCCCCCATACAGTCATGCACATGCAGGTGCGGGTCATCACCATTCATCAGGCCATCGTACGGGTCAGGCAGCGGGCTATCAGCGGCGAACCGCACCGGCACCCGGGCATGCACCAGGCAGTCCAGCCGGGGATGCTCATCCACCCGGAACCGCCGCCCCATGGCCTCAACACTCAGCCCATCCACCGCCAGCGGTTTGAGGTAGTCGCCGTCAAGCTGCAGCAGCGCCGCCGCATCACAGGGAAAACTCTGCTGCAGGGCAGCCAGCAGGCGCTGGTAACGCTGCTCGGCAGGAAGGTCGCGGGACAGATCAGCCACAATACTGATCAACCCTTCGGAGAAGGCTGCTGTTGTCATAAGGATAACCATTGTTGTACATATGACAGCATTGTACCAGTTGTCATAGACACAACAAAGACTTCCAGCCCTTTAATATCAACAGCTTAAAAACTGGCACGTAACTTGATATGGAATAGCCATTCAGAATAAAACCATCAACCACCGAGGCCGCCGTTATGACCCGATTCCCAATCCTTCCCGCACCCCAGC
>JAIBDV010000040.1 GCA_024686055.1 Neptuniibacter sp. | reverse complement strand
CTGATTGCGCTGCTGGCGACCCTGGCCTCGGTACCGCTGCCGCTGTTAATGCCGTTGCTGGTGGATGAGGTGTTGCTCAATCAGCCGGGCACGGTGGTCAATACCCTGAACAGCTGGGTGCCGGAGCACTGGCATGGCCCGGCGCTGTATATCGGTGCGATTCTGGCCCTTACGGTCTTTCTGCGTCTCTTGTCACTGGTGCTTAATGTCTGGCAGATGCGCCAGTTCACCACCATTTCCAAAGATATTATCTTCCGCATGCGCAGCGGCTTGCTGAAACGGCTGCAGCGTATCTCCATGGCTGAGTATGAAACCATGGGCAGCGGGGCGGTAGCCTCGCACTTTGTTACCGATCTGGCGACGGTGGATCATTTTGTTGGTTCGTCGGTCTCGCGGCTGCTGATTGCGTCGTTGTCGATCCTGGGCACGGCGGCGATTTTGCTGTGGATGCACTGGCAGCTGGCGCTGTTTATCCTGTTTCTGAATCCGCTGGTGATCTGGGTGACGGCCACCCTGGGCAGTAAAGTCAAAGAGCTGAAGAAGAAAGAAAACAGTGCCTTTGAGGTGTTTCAGAATGCCCTGACCGAAACCCTGGACGGTATTCACCAGATCCGTGCCAGTAACCGTGAGCAACATTATCTGAGCCGGTTAATTGATGAAGCCCGCCATGTGCGCGATCGCTCGACAGCCTCTGAATGGAAGAGTGATGCGGCGGGGCGGTTCAGTTTTGTGGTGTTCCTGGTTGGCTTTGAAGTCTTCCGCGCGGTATCGATGCTGATGGTGGTGTTTTCTGATCTGACCATCGGTCAGATGATGGCGGTGTTCGGTTATCTCTGGTTCATGATGGGGCCGGTGCAGGAGGTGCTGAATATTCAGTATTCCTTCTTTGCCGCCCGTGGCGCGCTGGCGCGGATTAATACGCTGCAGGCGTTGAAAGAGGAGCCGCACTACCCGACGCAGCATAACCCCTTCACCGCCGCCGGTACGGTGTCGGTACGCTTTGACGATATACATTTCGGCTACAGTGATGATCAGGAGGTGCTCAAAGGGATTAACCTGGAGATTCGTGCCGGGGAGAAAATCGCCCTGGTGGGGGCCAGTGGTGGGGGTAAGTCCACCCTGGTGCAGGTGCTGCTGGGGTTATATCCGGCCCGCCAGGGGACGGTGCTGTTTGATGGCGTGCCGATGGAAAAAATTGGCCTGGGCGTGGTGCGTGAACACGTTGCAACGGTGCTGCAACAGCCGGCGTTGTTTAATGGTTCTATTCGCAGCAACCTGACCATGGGCCGTACCTTCAGTGATGAGCAGCTCTGGCAGGCGCTGGCAGTGGCGCAGCTTGGTGACTTTGTTCGTGAGCAGGCGCAGCAGCTGGAAACGCGGGTGGGTCGCCAGGGTATCCGGCTGTCCGGTGGCCAGCGGCAGCGGCTGGCGGTGGCGCGGATGGTACTGGCAGACCCGAAGGTGGTGATTCTGGATGAGGCTACCTCGGCGCTGGATACCGAAACCGAGTTTGCCCTGCACCAGGCGCTGCAGACGTTTTTGCAGGGCCGTACCACCATTATCGTCGCTCACCGGCTTAGTGCGGTAAAGCAGGCCGACCGGGTGTATGTGTTTGACGATGGCCAGATCTGTGAGCAGGGAGAGCACGAGGAACTGATTAACAGTAACGGGCTATATTCTCGACTGTATGGCCAGCTGCAGCATTAAATCAGGCGGGCCGCAGACAGTACTGGAGGCGGTGTGCGAAAACGCTTTAGCTGGCGCGACGGTAATAAAGTTGAGCTGTTGGTGGATGGGGAAAATTATTTCCCCGCGATGCTGGAGGCACTGAGTCGGGCACGTCACAGTGCTTTACTGGAGTTCTATCTGGCGGCGTCCGGTGAGGTGGCGTGCTGGTTTATTGATGCCATGCTGGCGGCGGTCCGCCGTGGGGTGATGGTCAAGCTGATCATCGATGGTTTTGGTGGCTATAAGCTGAGTGAAGCGGATCGACAGCGGTTGCAGCGCGGCGGGGTGGAGCTGGTGGTGTATAACCCGTTACAGCTGTTGAAGTGGACCCGCAATTTTGCCCGCAACCACCGTAAGCTGATGGTGATTGATCAGCATATCGCGTTTATCGGTGGCACCGGTCTGAGCGACCATTACTGGCAGCCCACTCAGCCCGGTGCTCCCTGGCATGATGTGATGGCGCGGGTTGAAGGGCCGGTTGTTCAGGATCTGCTCAGCCTCTATAACGCACTCTGGGAACGATGCACCAGTCGTCGATTGCCGCCCGGTGTCGCTGAAAGCCCCTGTGGCCCCTGTGCGGTGCGGGTGGCAACGGCGCATGGCATGTATCAGCAGGAGATCAAGGCCAGTTTCCTGAACCGGGTAAACCGGGCGCAACAGCAGGTGTGGTTGATGACGGCGTATTTTATGCCGTCGTTCTCGTTGCGTATGGCGCTGCGGCGGGCGGCGCGTCGGGGGGTGGATGTACGGCTGGTCATTGCCGGGCCCCATACCGATCAGCCCTGGGTGTTTCATGCGTCCAAACGTTATTACCGTCGCCTGCTCAAAGCCGGGGTGCGGATTTATGAATACCAGCCACGCTTTCTGCATGCCAAAATGGCGGTAGTTGATGACTGGTCAACGCTGGGTTCCTGTAACCTGGACCACTGGAACCTGCGCTGGAATCTGGAAGCCAATATCGAAGTTCAGGATCCGGACTTTGTGGCCCAGGTGGATTTTTTACTGCAGCAGGATATGCAACAGTGCCTGGAAGTGTGCTGGGAGCAGTGGAGCCGGCGTCCCTGGTATCGAAAGTTACGTGAATTTGTCTGGGCCTGGATCAGCCAGCTGATTCTGAAAATCCGTTGAGGTATATGATGAACAAGCAATTGAGTGCGGCCCTGCTGACCGGTGTGTTGGCATTGGGCATGGTGGGTTGTTCGGGCCCACAGTTAACCGGGCGTAGTTATTCAGCCCAGGAAGCCCGCCATATACAGACGGTCAGCTACGGTGTGGTTGAGTCGGTTGATCTGGTGGTGATTGAAGGCCGTAAAAACGGCGTGGTCGGTACTGGTGCCGGGGCGATCATTGGTGGTGTTGCCGGTAGCAGTGTCGGCGGTGGCCGTGGTCAGACTATCGCGACGGTGCTCGGTGCGGTGGCGGGTGGCGTGATCGGTAATAAAGTGGAAGAGTCGACGTCGCGTAAACAGGGCCAGGAACTGACAATCCGGCTGGAAGGTGGTCAGATTATTTCAGTGGTACAGGCTGTAGCTGAGGGCAGTGAAGTGTTCCGCGCCGGTCAGCGGGTACGGGTGCTGGAGCAGCATAATACCGTGCGTGTGGTTGGTAGCTGATCCGTTGATCAGCCAGCCCGGTGCCGTAGCGCCGGGCTGGCTGGGGTAGTACTGATATAACCGCGCTTATTTCTCAGGCGCGTGGAACATCAGGAACAGATCAACCAGCAGTTCTGGAATCTGGGCACACATACCGGCGCAGATAGATTTGTCTTTGCGCATCTGCTTAATTTCTGCTTCTTCAAACAGATCGGAGACCACCATAAACGGCAGCAGCAGCTCGGCTGCCAGGTCTGCCTGTGGGCCATCCAGCCATTGTTCTTCGCGCAGGAAAATACCTTCCATAAAGGCCTGAGTCCAGGCCACCAGATCAGACAGATCTTCGTCATCTTCCGGCACAATGGTCAGCTCGCAGGGCACATCCAGCTCTTCATCGTTGTACAGGGTGCTGCCCAGCTCTTTGCTCAGGTTGACCAGCAAGCCTTCGATTTCGGCTTTTTCTGCATCGGAGGCCCATTTCGGTTCTTCACTGTTGAAGATAACTCCCAGCCATTCTTCAGCAGGAACCGCTTCCGGGCCGATGTTAATTGCGCAGAGCAGACCGTGTACGCCGATCAGATCCAGCGCTTCTTCTGGCACCGCATCGGAGTAGAAAAAATCATCCAGACGGTCCAGTTCTTCATCAGTCAATGGGGTAACGGCGTAGCTCATGGCAAGTCTTCCGATAGTGGCCCTGCGTCGCGCAGGGCGTGGCTAATCAATACTGGCAAGCATTCTACTCCTGCTGTGGCGCTTTGCGTACTGGAATATTCAGTCAACTGACTTTATCCCCCGGCCTTGTGCGCATTGATGTGCCGGGCTGCATGGCGGATAATCCCGGCCCATGATTAAACAGGCGCTGCAGGTTCTAAAAAACGTATTTGGCTATGATCAGTTCAGGCCCCCTCAGGATGCTGTGATAGAGCAGCTTTGTGGTGGCCGTGATGTGCTGGTGGTGATGCCAACCGGGGGCGGTAAATCGCTCTGTTACCAGCTGCCAGCGCTGTTGCGCCCGGGCACGGCCATCGTGGTGTCGCCGCTGATCGCCTTAATGCAGGATCAGGTCGCGGCGCTGTCGCAGTGGGGCATTCGGGCCGGTTGCCTGAACTCTGCCATGGACTTTCCTGCGCTGCAGGAAACCGAGCACCAGATCCGTAATGGTGGGCTGGATCTGCTTTATATCGCCCCCGAACGGTTATTGCAGCCGCGTACCCTGGCGCTGCTGGAAGGCTGCCAGCTGGCGCTGTTTGCCATCGATGAAGCCCATTGTGTGTCCCAGTGGGGCCATGACTTCCGCCCGGAATACCTGCAACTGAGCCGTCTGTGCGAGCTGTTTCCCCAGGTGCCGCGTATCGCCCTGACTGCTACCGCCGATGAGCGTACCCGCGCCGAGATTATCGAGCGGCTGGGTCTGCAGCAGGCGGCGGTGTTTGTGCAGGGCTTTGATCGGCCCAATATCCGCTACCGCATTGGCCAGAAAGACCGCGCCCGCGAACAGCTGCTCAAATTTATCAAAGATGAGCATGCCAAAGATGTGGGCGTGGTGTACTGCATGTCACGCAAAAAAGTCGAAGAGACGGCGGCGTTTTTGTGCGAAAAAGGCTTCCATGCGTTGCCCTATCATGCCGGGTTGTCCAACGATATTCGTTCTCAGAACCAGCACCGCTTTCTGCAGGAAGAGAGCATTATCATGGTCGCGACCATTGCCTTTGGCATGGGGATTGATAAGCCCAATGTGCGCTTTGTGGCCCACCTTGATCTGCCGAAAAGCGTCGAAGCCTACTATCAGGAAACCGGCCGCGCCGGGCGTGATGGCCAGCCCGCTAATGCCTGGATGGTGTATGGCCTGCAGGATGTGATCTGGCAGCGGCAGATGCTGGAGTCTTCTCAGGCTGACTGGACCCATAAGCAGGTGGAACGGCAAAAGCTGGAAGCCTTGCTGGGGCTCTGTGAAATCACCACCTGTCGCCGCCAGGCGTTGCTGGGCTATTTCGGTGAGCATGACAGCCCGCCCTGCAATAACTGCGATACCTGCCTTGAGCCGGTGCCGGTCTGGGATGGCACCGATGCGACGCGCAAGGCGCTGTCGGCGGTGTATCGCAGTGGCCAGCGCTGGGGGGTGAACCACGTGGTGGATACACTGCTGGGCCAGGCCACCGACAAGGTGAAGTCCAATGGCCATGACAAACTGACCACGTTTGGCATTGGTAAAGATCTGGACCGTAACCAGTGGCGTTCGGTGTTCCGCCAGCTGGTGGCCCGCGGCCTGTTAAGCGTCGATGCTGAAGGCCACGGCGTGCTGCATCTGACTGATCAGTGTCGGCCCTTATTACGCGGTGAAGATACCATCGAGCTGCGTCGAGACCTGCCGAAAAAACAGCGTGAGAAACTGGGCCGTAATAAAGCGCCCCAGCAGAAGCTGGATGCCGCCGAGTCGCAGCTGTGGGAAGCTTTACGCACCTGTCGCAAAGCGTTGGCCGATGCGCAGGATGTACCGCCCTATGTGATTTTCCATGATGCCACGCTGATGGAAATGGTGATGTACCGGCCGCTGACCCATGCTCAGTTCCATAAGCTGAGCGGAGTGGGCGAGCGTAAGCTGGACCTTTATGCCGATGCCTTTATTGCGGTGATCAGCGATGCCGATCAGCCGCAGGCGGATACCAGCATCCAGGTGGAAGAGTCGCTGATGCTGTTCCGTACCGGGATGACCGTGGAGCAGGTGGGCCGTCAGCAACATCTGTCCAGTACGGTAATCTACGGCCACCTGGCGCAGGCGATTGCTAAGCGGCAGATTGCCGTTAATGACGTGGTGGAGTTACCTGATAACGAGCTGAGGAATATCGAGCAGGTGATGCTCGAATGTGCCGAGCAGTATGGCGCGGCGCTGAAGCCGGTGCATGAAGCGCTGGCCGGTGGCTATGACATGGGTGTGCTGCGCTGTATCAAAATGGGGCTTGAGCAGGCGTGAGCCTGCTGGCTTTGCTGGGAGAATCCCCCTGGGCACTGTTTGCCAGTGCGCTGATCAGCTCTACCTTGCTGCCTGGCGGCTCGGAAGCCTTGCTGGTGCTGCAACTCAAGAGCGCGCTCTATCCGGTCTGGTTGCTAATGCTGGCCGCCATAACGGGCAACGTACTGGGCTCGATGCTCACCTTTGCCATGGGCAGCTGGGTTGCCCGTCGTTATCCACTCAAAGCGCTGGATAAGCCTGGCCAGCAGCGTGCCTTGCGCTGGTTGCAACGGTTTGGCCCCGGCTCACTGTTGCTGGCCTGGCTTCCGCTGGTGGGTGATCCACTGTGCCTGGTGGCCGGCTGGCTGCGATTTCCGCTGCTGTTAAGCCTGTTGCTGATTACAATTGGCAAGACTCTGCGCTATCTTTTGATTGGCGGTATCGTCAGCTGAGCCGCATCGGACAGGGAGGGAACCAGGGTCATGCGCAAACTCCGCTCTATTGTGTTCACTGTACTGATCGCTGTACTGCTCTTTAAACTGGCGTTGCAGATCTCGTTAGCACCAGACTGGCAGCAGCCGATCACTGCGGTAATTTATCCCATCAATGCTGACGGTCGGTTTGACACCAGCCAGTATATTCAGGCACTCAGTGTTGAGCATTTTGAAGAAATTGCGCAGTTTGTGAACCGTGAAGCGGCCCGCTATAAGGTGCCAATCGCTGAACCGGTACAGCTGACGCTGGGCCAGCCGCTGGCCAGCTCACCGCCACTGTTTCCGGTGCAGGGTAGCAGTGCCGAACATCTTAACTGGAGCATTCGTAGTCGCTTCTGGCGCTGGTGGAACCTGTCTGAGAGTGTTGCCGACATCCATATCTACATGCGTTTTTTCTCACCGCATCACCGTCGCCAGCTGGCCCACTCACTGGGGCTGAAGCAGGGGATGATCGGCCTGGTAAATGGCTATGCGGCCATTGATTTGCAGGCACAGAATAACTTTGTTGTGGCCCATGAACTGCTGCATACCCTGGGGGCATCGGATAAATACGATCTGAATACCCAGCTGCCGTTATTCCCGCAGGGCTATGCTCAGCCCGAACGCCAGCCCCGCTTCCCGCAACGACAGGCGGAAATTATGGGTGGGCGGATACCGGTAACAGTGGGTTTTGCAGTGATGCCTCGGGGTCTGGGGCAGGCGGTGGTGGGGACTGAAACGGCCCGGGAAATTGGCTGGCACTAGCTGCCTGCCGGACCTGGTACAGATCTGCTGCCTCAAGCTGGAGGCTTCCTCGCTATGATCGACAGATCGACAAAGCCCGACGGGCGGCTAGAGTGCGCCAGCAATTTCTGCCGCGTCTTCTTCATCGGTCTGTGTACTTACCACTGGCAGACGAATGGTAAAGCAGGTGCCGACCCCCATCTTGCTGGTCAGTCCGATACTGCCACCATGATCTTTAATAATGCCGTGTACGACAGACAGCCCCATCCCGGTGCCGTGACCGGGTGGCTTGGTGGTGAAAAACGGATTGAAAATATCTTTCCTGATGTTTTCCGGGATGCCGGTGCCGTTATCGACAATCTGAATTTTGATCTGGTCATTCTGGTGTGAGGAATGCACCCGTATCCTTCCGCCCTGTTCCATCGCGTGGGCGGCATTGATCACCAGGTTCATAAACACCTGGCTCAGTTCGCTGTTATTGGCGGCGGTTTTTGGTAACGAGGGGTCCAGGTCCATGTTGACGATGCAGTGGTCTTTGATCTCGTTATTGACCAGTTTCAATGAGGCTTCCAGGCAGGCATTAAGATCAATGTACTGGCGTTCACCCGGTTTGGTACGCGAGAACGTCTTCAGGTTACTGACGATCTCCTGCATCCGTATCAGACCTTCTTTCATGTCCGCCATCATGTCGGGGGCATCTTCAATGATGAAGTCGAAATCTGCATCGGCGTCCATCTCGTTAAACGCGGCCACGATCGCATCGGGCAACTGGCCCTGCTGTTGCCACTGCTGTACCTGCGCCAGCAGCGCCAGCAGCTGCTGGTTGTAGTCGGTGAGGGAGTTGAGGTTACTGATGACCACCGCCAGCGGATTGTTTATTTCATGGGCCACGCCCGCCGACAGCATACCGATGGTCGCCAGCTTTTCATTTTTAAGCATGGCTGACTGCTGCTGTTGCAGGGCCTGATTTTTTTTGTACAGTTCCCGGCTGCTGTTTTCCAGCTGCTCCTCTGCATCCAGCCGGGCCTGCTTTTCGCGATTCAGCGCCCGTTGATAAACTTCAACTTCACTCATCAGGGCTCCAGGGTAATCAGGAAGTCACAATGGTCCGCCCCCTGGTGCATACAGGTTCGATGGTCGAGTTTGTACTTAACCTGGTAATGTTCGGCGGCACCGGCAATCAGGCCTTCTGCCAGCATGCAGAACTTGCGTGGCGAGCTATAGCGCATCAGCAACTGCGTGTCATTGATCTGTTTATGTTTGAAATCGGGTAAAGAGGGCTCGTCGTAGAGCTTGCGAACTTCCACGTGAATAACATCATGCACGCTTTTGAGAAAATCGAAGAAAGTGGTTTTTTGATCGGTAAAGATGGGGTAACGCTCGACTAGCTGAGCAAACATATAGCAGCCAAAGGCTTTGATCAGATCCCCGGTGGGAATATCGAGCATTTCAGAGGCGCGGGTGGCCAGTGCAACAACCTCGTCATCCGGGTAACTTTTGCCTGCGGTATAGATGCCCTGGCTATCCAGCTGGACATCATTTAACAGCTGGTCCCAGGCGACCAGACCTGCTTTTTCGATCACCATTTGCTCGAGTATATTAAAGACAATTCCTTTCATGGCAGCTTCCCTCACTGATCTGTTCAGTATTTATAGTATAAACCAGCCGCTAGCTGCTAAGATTTTCTGCATAAATACGCCCAAAGGGCACCACCGTTTTGCTGAACAAGGGATAGTGTGATGGAAACAGCCAATCGAGGAACTGTGCTGCTGGTTGATGATGAGCAGGCTGTACTGCGTGCCTTGCGTCGTATGCTGCGTAGCATTGGCTGCAAAGTGTTAACTGCTGAAGGTGGTGCCCAGGGCCTGGCACTGATGAATGAAGAGCCGGTGGATCTGATTATTTCAGATATGCGGATGCCGCAGATGACCGGCGCTGAGTTCCTCAGTGAAGTGGCCCGTAAGTGGCCGGAGACTGAACGCATCTTGCTGACCGGCTATGCTGATCTCGAATCAACCATTACTGCGGTCAATGAAGGCCGTATCAGCCGTTACCTGAATAAGCCCTGGGATGATGAAGAGGTGCTGGAAGTGGTGCGCCGTGGTTTGCGTGGTGTACAGCTGGAGCATGAAAACCGTGAATTACAGGCGCTGACCGAGCAACAGAATAGCCAGCTTAAAGATCTTAATCAGAACCTTGAAGCCAGAGTCAATGCCCGCACGGCACAGTTACAAGCTGCACAGAAAAAGCTCAAAGGTGCCTACGACAACCTGACTGATGGCTACCGGGCCACGGTGCGAGTCTTTTCGACCATGGTGCAGCGGCGCATGCGGGAAACCCATGAGGAGTCACAGCAGCTTAGCCGGATGATTATGCGACTGGGGCAGATGCTGGAGCTTGAACCGGTGGAAATCAAGCAGCTGCATTATGCCTGGCAGCTGCGCAATGTCGGAAAAGTCAGCTTTGCCGATGAAGTGATTCATACCCCCTATGCACTGCTTGAGCCAGAGGCTCAACGGCAGTTCCATAAACATCCGTTATTAGCCCATGCCTCTATTCTGACCATTCGGCCACTGGATTTGGCGGCGACATTGATTCGTCAGCACAAAGAGTATCTGGATGGCAGTGGTTACCCGGAACAGCGCAAGGATCTGGATATAGATCCCCGCGCGCAGATCCTCTGTGTGGCCAATGATTACCATGAAATGGTGGCGGGCCTGCTGTTTAAACGGCCACTGGGTTCTGATGAGGCGCTGGGCTACCTCAAAGAGCACGCCGGTGTCCGCTATCGAGAGGATGCGGTGGCAGCATTAGAACAACTGTTACCACTGATGGCCCGTGAAGGTGATGTACAGCATGATGGTAAGATTACCACCGCCGAGATGAAGCCTGGCATGTCACTGGCTCGTGATCTGATCAGTGAACAGGGCGTTCTGTTACTGACGCGGGGTTTCAAACTGGACACTACTTCCATGTCTCGGCTGCGTGAGCTGGAGGCTAACCTGGGCGAGGCGTTTGAATTGTACGTACAGCTGCGCTAACAGGGGATTGATAACCATGACAGGGACGAAAAAGCTGCTGCTAGTTGACGATGATGCAGGTGTGCTGGGAGCGTTGCGGCGAAAACTCCGGGCGCTTGAGGTTTCGGTATCGGTTGAGAGTGATGTACTCAAGGCGTTGCGCCGCTGCCAGTCAGAGCAATTCGATCTGATTATTTCTGATCAGCGTATGCCACAGATGGAAGGCACCGAATTTCTGCGAGAAATTCGTAACCTGCAGCGCGGAACACGCTGTATTTTACTCAGTGGCTATTGTGATTTTGATGCCGTGACGCTGGCCTTTAACGAGGGCACCATCGATCAGTTTATTGCCAAGCCCTGGGATGATGCTCAGTTGCTGCAAAGCGTTCGCCAGCTGCTGGGTGAGGCCGTGCCGCTGGCCGCGGGCAGCCAGCTGTTTCATCAGATGCTCAGTGCGGCACCGGTGATGCACCAGTGTTTCGAACAAATCCGCCGGATTGCCAGTGCCAACGCCCCCGTATTTATCTATGGCGAAACCGGCACGGGCAAAGAGCTGGCTGCCACGGCGATCCATGCAGAAAGCTTTCGCCATGGTGGCCCTTTTATCGCGGTTAACTGTGCCAACTTCAGCGAGCAGCTGATGGAGTCGGAGCTGTTCGGGCATAAAAAAGGTGCCTTTACCCATGCGGTGTCTGATCGTAAGGGGCTGCTGGCGGAAGCTGACGGCGGCACCCTGTTTCTGGATGAAGTCACCACACTGCCGCTGGAATTACAGGCGCGGCTGTTACGGGTGTTACAGGAGCGGGAATACCGGCCCGTCGGTGACAATAATGTCTACAGCTTTGATGTTCAGCTGGTATCAGCCTCTTCCACTCGACTCTCGGATGCTGTGGCCCAGGGGCTGTTTCGGGCGGATCTGCAGTATCGGCTGGAGGTACTGCCGCTGGAATTACCGCCGCTGCAGGCACGCGGTGATGATGCGGTATTACTGTTTGAGTATTTTCTGCAACAGCTGGAGCCGACCCGTAAATGGCGACTGGCCGGTGATACAGCACGTTACCTGCGCAATCACTCCTTTCCTGGCAATGTTCGTCAGCTTTACAATATTGCGCAGTACACGGCTGCCATGGCGCAACAGGCACAGGTGACGCCGCAAGACTTGCCCACACACCTGATGGCGGTGCGGCCAGGTCAGCCCCAGATGGCCCGAGAGGCCGTTGATGACGGTAAACCGGAGTGGGTGCTGGATGAGCTGGGTGGCCCGCAGCTGCTGGCGCTGCTGGCTGAACATAATGATAATCGTACGGCCACGGCGGCGACGCTGGGTGTCAGCCGAATGACATTATGGCGACGCATGACTGCTCTTGATCTGATCTGATCTTTCTCTTTCATGACACACCCGCGTGCTGGCGGGTGTTTTTCCGCTAGCGTGATGACAATTCTGCCGCCGCCGTCTCCTCTGTTTTCTCATAAACTTTACAGTTTTCCCGCGTTTATGTAACAGCTGTAACACTGATGTATCAGCTGTTACAGCTGTGACTGTAACAGCGCTGTTTACGCGGTCGTATCTCTCTTTTATTTCTTTCTAACTCTTTGAAATATAACCAATTATAAAAGTTGGCGCGGTATTTGATTGTATCCCAGTGATATTAGTCATATCGGAGTACGTCACAGGGTTGTGACAGCGACGCAGCGATGAGTCTACATAACACTGCCAGGCAGATGTGTATCACCACTGTAACAGCGCTCAGCCTTTAGCGTACCGCGTTAATTGTTCTTTCCAGGGTTGCTGCCCCGTGGCAATGGGGGCTTCAGGCGGTTTAACCACCGCCTGATTTTTCAGCTCAGAAAGAAAAGGAGGGATACCATGAAAACACTGCTGCATACGATTGCTTTGATTGCGCTGTTTACCGTCTTCTCCAGTGTGCCTGCGATGGCTGCTGACCTGCCGGCCGTGTCCCCGATTGACGCTGATGTTGCTGATAGCTGTATTCGTAAAAGTCGTCGGCCAATTACAGAGGTGGTGTCGGGTCGTTGCACTGAGGATGAAGCTCCTCATTACTTTGCAGATACGCTTCCTGAATGTGATTGCCTGCTTGAGCAGGATGCAGATGGCTTGTCTGTGCTGCGCTTGAGCCTGCCGGTACAGCCATTGCCACAGGCTGCCCAGGCGCGCGCGCCAGCCGTACCCGCCGTGTTCCGACGCCAGCTGGCCGATGCCAGCCATACTGCGCATATCCTGTAATCACTGTTCGCGTTATTCGTGCTGATATGTCCATACAGTCATTAATCGGGTGCCTGGTGTTTGCTCTCGGTCTGGTGTAGAACGGTAAGCCGATAAATTGACTGCAGGGATTTCGTCTGATGTTAAAACTGG
>JAIBDV010000217.1 GCA_024686055.1 Neptuniibacter sp. | reverse complement strand
CACAGCCCGGTGCCATACCTGCTTAAACGGATGGTGGAGTGGGGCAACATGACCACCTCTGAACTGTACGAACAGCTGTTCGTCACCGGCCAGGGCAAGATCAACATCTTCGAAGTACTGGGGCTGGATAAAAACGCCGCCTGACCCACGGCCGTTGTAGCAGCGACGTCCCGTCGCGTCAGAGGTAAGCACTTTGAACCGGACGCGCGCGGAGCGCGCTGCTACAGGGAATGCAGCTGCGCATCACCGCAGGAGCCAGCTCGCTGGCGATCGAACTCGGCTAAAAACCTGACATTCGCGGAACAAACAGAGCCAAAGCTTCCAGCTGAGGACAGCTGTCCCACAGTGTTTGTGCATTGCTTTGGTAACGAAGTGGCTCACAACCCGTTGGCACCGCTACTTAGGCCGACTCTGAGCGGCCCGGAAATACAGTGCAGAAGGCGCGATCAGGGAAAAAGCTGTTTGAGCGAAGCGAGTTCTTTTTCCCAGCGTCAGCTGTGCTGGATTTACGGAAACAGCCGTTCAGCCGGAGGCATGCGGGGATTGTTAAGGGGGCGCGCCGCCCCCTTGACGCGCCAACAGGCAAGACCGGAGTTTAATCTGGCACGAGGTTGCGGTTAAACACCACCCGTTCCACGGGAGTTGAGGTCAGCGCCTGGAACCGGACGCGCGCGGAGCGCGCTGCTACAGGGAATGCAGCTGTTGTAGCAGCGACGTCCCGTCGCGTCAGCTATCGCAGAAATAAACAGGCACGATCAGCACAGATTGGAGGAATACAGCATGAGAGGACGTAGCGGAAGTGCACCAGGCCCGGGCCTGGCACCGATGGCACCACGTGCCCCCAGACCGCGAGCCCATAGCGGCGGGGCTCCACGACGTAACCCCATGCCTGCCAACCTGCAAGCGCAGATCCGCCAGATGCGGGCGGCCCGCGATACGCTGACGCCGATGGGGCTTGGTGGTGGCAATACCATCGCCCGTGCTTCCCGCGCCATTGATGCCGCGCGCAGTGTTACCGGGATCACCGGTGGTAATGCCAACGGTGCGCTGAGCCAGAATCTGGTCAGTACCGTGGCCCGTCATGATCTGACAGTACGTGATCCGGGTGGCATAGCCGGGGTGGCGATGCTGTCACCGCGTAACCACCGGGGTGTTGGACTGGCGATTGCCCCCCATGGCGGCGATGTGGCTCAGGCAACCCGTTTTCTCGGTCGGGCCGGGCGAGCACTGGATAATCTAGGCCGGACCAATGTTGGCAGCACCCTGCTAAACGGGCTGGATGCTGCGGCGACGACCCATGCCGGGCAGTTTAATAATTCGCCGACGGTAACGTTAGCAGCCGTTCATCCGATGGCGGAAGGCATGGTGGGCTCTTCCGCGACACCGCACTTTGCTGGCGGCGGACGTGGTGCCTCTGTCGTTAACTGGGATATGGGGCAAAGTGAAAATGCCGCCTGGGATCAGATGACTAACGACAGTGTGATCCTGGGCCATGAGATGACCCACAGCTGGCGTCGGGCACGGAGTGAAAACTACTTTACCAACCCCCGCGGGGTGGTCGGTGTTGATAATATCTCGCGGCAGGAAGAGCTGGAAACCAGCGGCCTGAGCCCCTCACCAACCCCGGTGAATGAGAATATGCTGCGCGGTGCCTTAGGCGTACGGCCACGGCACGATTATGACGGTTTGCGCCCGGAGCCGGGCTATATGGAACGTGGTCGCCGGGTTATGAGTGCCTGGGTGGAATGGAACCGGGGCCGGAACCAGGGGTGAGGGCTTATGCCCGCAGGGTGGGGCGGCCTCACAGGAGGCGCGTTTCACCGTAGGAGCCAGCTTGCTGGCGATCCGTTGCAGGCACCGTAAAGCATATCGCGAGCAAGCTCGCTCCTGCGTAGCTGTCGGTACACAGAATTAGCAATATTAACCACTGAACAGGAAACCAGAGTATGAGAGGACGTAGACATAGCCTTTCTGGCGGTACCGGCTCGGGTGGCGGGATGGCTCCGCTTGGGCGACCACGCCGACGTAGCGCCACGATGCGACCCCTGCCAGCGCCGCTGCCGGGCAGGGGCCCACGACCCGGCATCGCCCTGGCAGCTATTCCCCGCCCGCCGATGGCGGCAGGCCTGCTGGCCTCGATCCAGCAGGTGCACAGGGCCCGCACCCGAGTGGCACATCTGGGTACGCCCGGGCAGGGAATTGACAGGGCGACAGCGGCGGTGAATGCTACCCGTGCGGTCACCGGGAAGATTAACGGTAACGTCGATGGGGTGCTGGATGTGGGTATTCAGGATGCGGTCATTCGCCAGAATCTGCGCTTGCGAAATAACGGCGGTTATAACATCGCTACGTTGTCGGTTGCAGGCCACCATGGCGTATCCATGGGGGTTAACCACCAGACCGGTGATGCCCATGCGACCGCTGAGTTTCTGAACCGCGGCGGCGCTGCAATCAATCGTCTGGCCGCCACTAACGTTGGAACCACCCTGTTACAGGGCATGGATGACAGTGCCCGAGCGATGGCGGGGCAGCTACGTGGTGCAGCGGTGATGACCATGATGAAAAAAGGTAATGGTGTCGGCACCAGCATGACGCCGGTGCGTGTTGCTAATAATCGCGGTGGTTCATTTCTGCGTTGGGATATGAACCAGCGTGCAGATGATGGGCTTAACCAGCTGCAAAGCGACAGTGTCCTGCTGGGGCATGAGATGGTCCACGCCTGGCGTCGGGCACGGGGGGACAACTGGTTCACCAACCCTCCTCTGCACTCCACTGAAACTGACCGTAAACGCGAAGAAGAGTTGGAAACCACCGGTGTGGTACCTTCGCCGACACCGGTGAATGAGAACATGCTGCGGGGAGCGATGGGTATCCGGGCCCGGTTTGATTACAGCGGCCTGTCACCGGAGCCGAGCCATCAGCAGCGTTATACCCGCGCCCGTGAAGGTATCCGTCAGCTGGAGCGTGGCCGGGTGCTGGGTTAATCGTTGCTTGCCCGTGCCTGCACCCTAAGGAGCCTTTGATGCGATGTCCCGATGATCAGCCAGCCTCTCTGGGCCAGGCCTTCAGCCAGTTGAATGCACAGGACTGGCACCCCCGGCCGTTCAATCTTCTGGTTCCTGTGCTGGTTGAGCTGGCCCCGCAGTTGCTGCCAGAACAGCGACTGCACTGGCAGCAGGGCTTACGGTTACTGTGGCAGCAGGCACCGCAGGGCTTGAGCCTGAATGGCTGTCTGCAGCTGTTTGAGCTGCTCTGGCTATGGGCCGACTGGCCGTTGCTGGTGCAGGTGGGTGACGCGCTGGCGGCGCAGCAACAGCTGGATAGTGAGCACTTACAGCAGTGCTGTATCGCCTATCAGCAGCTGGGCCAGCCCGAAGCCGCCCAGGCCTGTAATCAGGCATTACGGCTCACGACCGGTGTTACTCCGGTCCAGCAACAGCTGGAGACGGAGTTGCAACAGTGGTGCCAGTGGCGGGCGCAGCAGTGTGTGGTGGTCAGTGCTGATCAGCAACTGCAGCTGGAACCACTGGCCCCGCATCATTGTGAAGACTTTCTCTGGCAGTTTGCTGAACCGGCGATTGCCCAGCTGTGTGATCTGCCCGCTTTCCGTGAAGCTGAGCCCTGGCTGGAGTGGCTTGATCAGTGCTATAGCGTGGATGACGAGCTGTTACTGGCCATTATTCACCCGCAATGGGGCTTTATTGGCAGTGTCAGTCTGGTGATTCGCGACGGGCTGGGGTTTTTCTACTACTGGCTGGGGGCGGATTTTCAGGGCCAGCGGCTGGGGCCCGCTGCGGTTGAGTTGCTGCTGCAGCATGCCAGTGCGCACTACGGTTTACACACCTGTTATGCCAAAGCGTTCTACTACAATCAGCCCTCGATTCGGGCGATGGCCCGGCTGGGCTTTGACGAGCTGGCGCTGCAGGTGGCCGAGCCGTATCAGGATGAACGGCTGTTTCGCCGTGGGCCAGAACAACCGCTGGCGCAAACGGTGGATGAGATGCAGGCATTTTTCCGCGCGGCGGTGATTGATGTTGCGCTGGTGCTGCCAGCGACAGCGCAGGGCGAAGCCAGCGTTGGCTGAATCAGAGGCCGTGTTTGACCCGCGTGGCCGGGAACGCGCCAAAACTGTGCTGGGTGTTGGACTCCACCTCCAGGGTGGTTGTGGTGTCCAGGTGGCTGCGGGCTTTAATGCCGGGCTGCTGGTCTTCGCGGGATTGAATCAGTGGCCGGGTTTCACCGTTGACCATGGAGCGCTGCTGGTCCGGCAGGCGGTAAGACAGCACCGACTGGGCGCGAGTGGATAAGGGCACATGCACAATACTCGGGCTTTCCGGTCGTCGGGGTGACTGATCCTGCTGGCCCCAGTGGGTCATAATCCGGCTGCGCCGGCTGGCGTCATCCGGGTAAGCGTTGGCGACCAGCGTCCGGCGCGGGTCATCGGTTTTCACCACACTGATCTCGTGGCGGTTAAAACGTAAGCCAAGTCGAAATGCCATAAACCTTCCCTCCAGAAACCATCACCTGCGATATCAGAGGTCAGTATGGGCTATATCGGTGCTGTCCGACAAGCGCTGTGCTAAGGCCTGACTCGCGAACGACCGGGTGACGGTCGCGCAGTGCCACATGTAATTGTGCTGAAAAAACGGGGGGTCAATTTTTTTTAACAATGCCAAGATTTTATTCAATTGTTGTTTGTTTTTTCCCTTCCTATTATCGAATGGTCTTTTAAAGGCCGATTAAACGTTTGGCCAGGCTTAAGTAACCCCTGTATTAACGCGTTGTTTATCAGCGCTGTTATCAGCGATAAAAACAAAAAGGTGAATTATGAAAGTTGGATTTATTGGACTTGGCAATGTAGGCGGAAAACTGGCGGGTAGTTTGCTGCGTAATGGCTACGATGTGACGGTACGTGATTTAAATGAAACGTTTGTCGCTGAGTTCGTTGCACGCGGTGCCAGCAGCGCTGATTCACCTGCAGCGCTGGCAAAAAAATGTGACGTTGTGATCACCTGCCTGCCATCCCCGGCGGCCTGCTCCGAGGTAATGGAAGCCGATGACGGCATTCTGTCAGGGCTGTCTGAGGGCAAAATCTGGCTGGAAATGAGCACCACCGACGAGGCGGAAGTGCGTCGTATGGGTGAGCTGGTTAAAGCCAAAGGGGCGATGCCGGTGGATTGTCCGGTGTCCGGTGGCTGTCACCGTGCCGGTACCGGTAATATTTCCATCTTTGCTGGCTGTGACCGCGCTGCTTTTGAACGGGTACTGCCGGTCCTCACGACCATGGGACGGCGGATTCTGCATACCGGTGAGCTGGGTACAGCATCGGTGCTGAAAGTGGTGACTAACTACCTGTGTACGGTACATCTGGCGGCGCTGGCGGAAGCCTTAACGGCCTCGAAAGTGCTGGGTATGGATATGAATGTGGCCTATGAAGCGATCAAAGCATCGTCCGGCAACTCGTTTGTCCATGAAACCGAATCACAGGTGATTCTTAATGGCAGCCGCGATATCAGTTTTACCATGGATCTGGTGCTCAAGGATGTCGGCCTGTTCGATGAAGTAACGCGCCGTCAGGGTATGGCGCTGGAACTGGCGCCGCTGATGGTCGATATCTTTAAAGATGGCCAGGACCGTTTTGGTCCACGGGAGTTTTCACCGAATATCATTCGCCGGCTGGAAGAGGCCTGCGATGTCCAGGTGCTGGGAAATGATTTCCCGACTGAAATGGTTGACGATGAGCCAGAAGAAGCTGGTTACGAAGTTGTAGTCAAAGGGCGTCGCGATTACTAAAGGAGTGCATCGATTCTGCAGGGATTGCCACCTGTGATACCTGCAGAGCTGTAAATTGACTTTTGACTTCATTCTTTG
>JAIBDV010000011.1 GCA_024686055.1 Neptuniibacter sp. | reverse complement strand
CTGGTACAGGCATTCTCTGTTTACATTGATACCCTGTTCGTCTGTTCCGCAACGGCGTTCATGATCCTGATCACCGGTACCTACAACGTACACGGTGCTGGTGATGCCTTCCTGGTACAGAACATTGCCACTGATGTTGCAGCCAATGGCCCGCAATTTACTCAGATGGCCATTGAATCTGTTATGCCGGGTGTTGGTAGCCCGTTCATCGCCTTCGCGCTGTTCTTCTTCTCCTTCACCACCATTCTGGCGTACTACTACATCGCCGAAACCAATATTGCCTACCTGCAGCGCACGGTTAAAATTCCGGGCCTGGGCATGGCGCTGAAGATTGTTATCATGGGGGCAACGTTCTACGGTGCCGTTAAGACAGCAGATCTGGCATGGGGCATGGGCGACGTCGGCGTTGGCCTGATGGCATGGCTGAATATTGTCGGCATTCTGATCATCTTCCTCATGGCCAAGCCCGCTATTCTGGCCCTGAAAGATTATGAAGCGCAGCGTAAAGCCGGTGTAAAAAAATACACCTTTGACCCTGAGAAACTCGGCATCAAGAATGCAGATTTCTGGGTTAAAAGAGCCAAAACAGCACAGAGCACCAAGGAAAAAGAGACCGCCTGAGGCATTCTCTGTTCCTGCTTTTGAACTGACACCGTTCTCTGTTTGAGGGCAAAAAGGGTAGCCATCTGGCTACCCTTTTTATTTCAACAGCGCCACCAGCTGCTGTACCTGATGCACATCAGGATCAGGCGCCAGCCTCCCTTCAGGGTTAAACCAGATCGCCTGTATCCCCACAGCACGAGCGGGGCATATATCCTTAGCATAGTTATCCCCCACCATCGTAACCTGATCCGGCGTCACGCCCAGCCGGGCCAGAACCGCTGGCAAAAAACCCGCCTCCCCCTTGCCACACCCTAACGTTGCCGGGCAAAAGCACGCACTGATATAACCGTCTAACCCCACCCGCATCAACGCTGCCCGAATATCCCCGGCATCTGAATCCTTTGCACCACTGGCAATATAAATCCGCGCCCGTTCTGATAACACAGACAACACCTGCCTGGCCCCGTCAACCGCAGCCACCTGCGGCCAGTCTTTCATCTTGCCTGGCTGTAGCGGGTCATCCACCATCAGGGTGTCACCCCAATCAAAAAGATAGATCTGTGTCACGTTAAGTCCTCATTTACAGAACCACTGAATAACTATCATTTTCTGTCATCATACGCTGCTATAAAGAGGCTCGTCCGAACGGCGCTGCTATCGGTGAGATGCAACTCACTCTGTATGCCGTTACTATATTGAAACTAAAGCAATTTTCAGGAAAGACGTTATGCAGGATCTGCACGGTTACTATCTGGAAGACCTTAAAGAAGGCATGAGCGCCAGCTATGCCAAGACAATCTCTGAAGCGGATGTATACATGTTTGCCGGTATTTCCGGCGACAACAACCCGATTCATATCAATGCTGAATACGCAAAAACGACACCGTTTGAGCAACGTATTGTGCACGGCATGTTCAGTGCCGCACTGATCTCCACCGTCGCCGGTACTCGCCTGCCAGGGCCTGGGGCGATCTATGTTGATCAGCAGATCAAATTCAAAGCACCAGTATTTATTGGCGATACTGCCCAGGCGACCGTTACGGTTACCGAAATCAATGAACGTCGCCGCCGTGTTATCTGCCGCACCGACGTCACCGTGGGTGAAAAACTGGTCGCCACGGGCGAAGCAACCTTTATGGTTGACCGCCGCCCAGAAGCGGCTGAGTAACGCCTGTAACTTCAGGCACAGTATTTAGCCTGGAGCGAAACAAAAAAGGCCGCAGAATCTGCGGCCTTTTTTATAGCGCGATCAGGACTCAATCAGTAAGCTTTCCACGCAGTACAAACTTCTGGATTTTACCGGTGGAGGTTTTCGGCAGATCACCAAAGATCACCTGCTTCGGTGCTTTAAAGTGTGCCATACCATCACGACAGAACTGGATGATATCTTTCTCGGTCACACCGCTGTTTTCACGAAGAGTGACAAACGCGCAAGGCACCTCCCCCCACTTCTCATCAGGCTTGGCAACAACCGCCGCCTCCATGATGGCCGGGTGACGATACAGCACATCCTCAACCTCAACACTGGAGATATTTTCACCACCAGAGATAATAATATCTTTAGAACGATCTTTGATTTCGATGTAACCATCGGTGTGCCATACAGCCAGATCACCCGAGTGGAACCAGCCACCTTCAAAGGACTCATCTGTGGTAGACGGGTTCTTCAGGTAACCTTTCATCACCAGGTTGCCGCGCATAAAGATCTCACCCATGGTTTCACCATCCTGCGGCACGGGTTCCAGTGTCTTCGGATTCGCCACCATCAGGCCTTCCTGCATCGGTGCCCGCACGCCCTGACGAGCCTTAAGACGTGCACGTTCGTCCAGCGGGCGATCATTCCACTCATCATGCCATGCACACACCACACTCGGACCGTACGTTTCGGTCAGGCCATACACGTGGGTCACAGCAAAGCCCATGGCCTCCATGCCTTCGATAACAGCAGCGGGCGGCGATGCACCGGCCGTCATTACCTTCACTTCATGGTTGATGCCCGCTTTCATGCTGTCATCAGCATTGTTCAGCATATTCAGCACAATCGGCGCACCACAGAAGTGATTCACCTTTTCATCCCGGATAGAGTCATAGATCTCATCAGCGCGAACATGACGCATGCAAACGCTCACACCCGCTGCTGCCGCAATCGCCCATGGGAAACACCAGCCGTTACAATGGAACATCGGCAGTGTCCACAGATAGACCGGATGCTGCCCCATATCCCAGGAGACAATGTTGCTCATTGCATTCAGGTACGCGCCACGGTGATGGTAGACCACCCCTTTCGGGTTACCCGTTGTGCCCGAGGTGTAGTTCAGTGTGATGGCATCCCACTCGTCGGCTGGCGGCTGCCAGTCAAAATCAGCATCGCCTTCAGCCAGAAACGCTTCGTAATCCATCTCACCGATCAGTGAGCCACCTTCGTAGCTGGTATCGTCAATATCGATCACCAGCGGCTTGTACTGCATCATTTTCAATGCACGGGCAGTGACTTCAGAAAATTCACGGTCAACCAGCACCACACGGGCTTCGGCATGCTGCAGAATGAAAGCGATGGCTTCAGCATCCAGACGGATATTCACCGCGTTCAGCACGGCACCGGCCATCGGCACACCAAAGTGAGACTCAAACACTTCCGGCAGGTTAGGCGCGATCACGGATACAGTTTCACCCGCCTCCACACCATGCTTACGCAAAGCGCTTGCCAGTCGGCGACAGCGGCTATAGGTTTCCGACCAGCTGCGGCGTACCTTGCCATGCACGACAGCCGTACGGTTCGGATATACTGCAGCACTGCGAGCCAGGAAGCTCAGTGGAGTCAACGCAGCAAAGTTAGCTGTATTCTTATCTAACCCAAGCGCATAAGGATTGTGGCGGGTGTGGCTCATTATTTTTCTTCCTTTACTCGATTGCTATTAGCCTCTCGATCAGGGCTGGGCCTTCTGCAGGGGCCGGATTTTCACCAGCCCGGCAAAAGATCTGCACCCATTTGCCCTGATAGCGTCCATATTAAGTGATTACCCTTATTAAACAACTACTCCTAAAGTCATAAACTGACACAAATCATCGTGTGGTGTCGGGTTTACCCGCGGCTTATCGGCCACCATACCTTTGCCCCTGCACGGGCGCCGTTTGAGGACCAGAGAGATGTGCCCTGAAGCTGAGACTGACCTGCAACGTTATAAAGAGGAAGCAGAGCGCTATCGCCTGCTGGCAGATCAGTCCACCGATATGATCTCGCGCCATACTGCGACCCCGGACTGGACCTACATTGATGTTAATACCGCAGTGGAGCGTGTGCTAGGTTACACCGTGGACGAGATTATAGGGATCGAAGGTTACAACCTGTTTCATCCAGAAGACGCTGATAATCTGCGCACCCGCGCCAACTCTGTCAGCTACCGGCGCGGCATGTACACCAATGTCTACCGCTATCGACACAAGAACGGCCACTATATCTGGCTGGAAACCACCAGCCGTACCATTCGAAGTAACGATGGTGAACCGGTGGAAGTTATCTGTGTGTCCCGCGATGTCACCGAGCGTGAACTGGCCCAGCAGGCCACCCGGCGGCTGGCCAGGGTCGTCGAAGCCTCTTCAGATATGATCATGTTCTGTAAACATGAAAGCCTGCAGCTGACCTATATGAATGAAGCCAGCTACATCAGCATGGGAACCGAGAAAGAAAATCCGGCGGTGTTTTATCTCGACCAGCTGTTCACTGAAGACATTCTGGCTAAACTGGTACGTCCGGCCCTCAGCCACGCCGCAGATCACGGTATCTGGTACGGCAGTATTTCTTTGCGCCTGCCGACCAACCCGAAACGGATCGCTGAAATTCGCGAAGTCATTGCCCACCGTAACCGCACCGACAATAATCGGGTCGAGTATTACTCGATTATTGGCCGTGATATTACCCTGCAGAAAAAAGCCGAAGATGAAGCCAAGCGCCACCAACTGGAGATGGCCCATATGGCCAGGCTGCTTTCGGTGGGCGAAATGGCGTCAGGGCTGGCCCATGAAATTAACCAGCCACTGGCAGCTATTATCAATTACTGCCGTGGTACGTTACGTCGGGCGGATGAGGGTAAAGCCGATCTGGAAACCACCTATAACGCAATGCGGCTGGTTACCCGCCAGGCAAATCGGGCGGCAGAAATTGTCCGGCGAATGCGCAGTTTCGTAAAGAAAACCGAATATCAGCGCATTGAGTTTCCGATTAATGAAGCCTGTCGTGAGATCAGCCACTTCCTCCACCAGGAGGCCATTGATCACAATATTACGTTTGATTTCCAGCTGGACTCGAATAACCCATCCCTGCTGGCCGACAAGATCCAGATTGAACAGGTATTGCTGAACCTGATGCGCAATGCTATTGAGGCCTATAGCGAATGTGATAACCGCTACCGGCCCGTTATTATCAGGTCTCGCAGTACCGATAATTATATTTATATCGAAATAGAAGACGAAGCCAGAGGAATAGCTGACGAACAGCTGGATAAACTGTTCGAAGCCTTTTATACCTCCAAGTCCAATGGCCTGGGTATGGGGCTGGCGATCTCAAGAACCATAATTGAAACCCATGGCGGCCAGCTATGGGCCCAGAGTGATGGCGAAACCGGCACCCGGTTTAACCTGAAACTGCCGATAAGAGATAAGTAACTGTGCAAAATTCGACTGAAACCGTATTTATCGTTGACGACGACGATGATTTTCGTGACTCCATGCAGTGGCTGCTGGAATCAGATGATCTGACTGTAGTGGGCTTTAATTCCGCCCAGCAGTTTCTGGATAATTACCAGCACCAGTCTGGCTGTATGCTGCTGGATGTGCGTATGCCAGATATTAACGGCCTGGCCCTGCAGCAGATCATGATTGAACGCAGCATTAGCCTGCCCATTATTGTACTGTCCGGCCATGGCGATATTCCAATGGCTGTCAGTGCGATGAAGCATGGGGCGCTGGATTTTCTTGAAAAGCCCTTTGATGATGAAGTCCTGCTACGACAGGTCCGCCAGGCACTGGAAACCGCCCGCAATCAGGCTAACAGTCAACAGGAGGCTCAGCAGTCCCAGGGACGCTATGCCTCACTGAGCCGCCGAGAGAAAGAAGTGATGACACTGGTTGTGTCCGGTAAAGCCAACCGGGAAATTGCTGAAGTACTCGGCATCAGCCCGAAAACAGTGGAAGTGCACCGCTCCCGCGTGATGAGTAAAATGCAGGCCGATAGCCTGCCCAACCTGGTCCATCAGGCGGCACGGCTGAACTAATCACTCAGCCAGTTGTGATTTCAGGAACTGATCAATCGCTGCCAGGACGGCGGCTTCTGCTTCAAGATGCGGCACATGACCGCAATCATCCAGCAACAGTGGCTGGGCCTTAGCGCCAATACCAGCGCAGATATCCTCCACCTGCTCAGGCACCCCATACTGATCGTCACGGCCCTGAATAATCAGCGCCGGGCAAGCAATCTGATCAAGCCAGGGGGTCAGGTCAAGCCCCGCCCGAAAACTGGCGCGCGACCAGGTTTCACTCCAGGCACGAAACAGTAACTCTGTGCGATCGCCCAGGTAGCGTGCCAGCCGCTGCGGCAGATCCGTACGCTGATAACGTAACACAGCCTCATCAATACCCGCGCTGGTCAGGTGATCCACGTAAATATGCGCCGCCATCGTCACTAGCCCGACCACTTTTTCCGGTAGACAGGCCGCCCCCACCAGCGCCACGGAGCCACCATCGCTGTGGCCAATCAGTACAACCTTGTCCAGCCCCGCTGCCTGCAGAACCGAGCCAAGCCAATCACGCCCCTCTTCAATCAGATAAGCGTCAGGCCGGGGTAATGTAATCGGGGATGACTCACCATACCCACGCCGCTCATAGAGGAAAATATCACAGCCGGTCTGCAGGGCTAGCTGTTCTGGAAACTGTTTCCACATCGCAAGGCACCCTAGCGCTTCATGTAGGAACACCAGCGTCGGCCGCCCCCGGCCATCAGTCTGGGTGCCATGCAGGCTGTTAATCTGAGTGCCATCCGGCAGGTCTAGTAAACGGGGTTGCCATTGCAGTGTCATTCTAACGAGCTCCAGCTTCGGGTATCGAGTAGGTCAATGTGGCATGGGCAACCGGGCTGTCTTCTTCTCCTTCGGAGAAAATAAACACCTCACCTACACCCAGCCGACGGCCGACTTTTAACGTACGTGCACGGGCCAACAGGTCAGCATGAGCGACCGGGCGGCGCAGGAAATTAATATTCAGATTGGTGGTGACCGCCAGAGGAACCGGGCCGATCACACTGAGCAAGGCAGCATAGAAAGCGACGTCCGCCAAGCCCATCATACTGGGACCAGACACCGTACCACCGGGGCGTAAATGGCCATCCTTGACCGGTAGTTTCATCAGTGCTTTGCCGTCATCCAGCGTCAGCAACTCACCGTATTGCGCTCCCTGGGGAAAGGTCTCCGCCAGAAAGCTCTGCATCTGTTCTAATGTCATACCACACCATAATGTTATTTTTATGTCGGTCCGTGACAGGAAGTGATGGAAAGTAATGCGTTAAAGTGACGATCAGCGTTCGACATTGGCCAGCGTAACGGTCGCTTTGGCTACCAGTCGTTGTCTGTCACCCTCGATATAAACCTCTGTTTCGGCAATGGTCAGCATCCGGCCAGGCTTTAACACCCTGGCTTCAGCCATCAGCACTGAGCCCTTAGCGGCGCGTAACAGGTTTATTTTGAATTCGGCGGTCAGCACAATGTGACCGGGGGGTAGTAGTGAGGCTGCAGCTGTACCCGCAGTATGGTCTGCCAGGGTTGCCTGCACACCTGCGTGCACATAGCCATCCTGCTGCAGGTGATGTTGATCAAGTGGAATACGGCTCAGGCAGTAACCGGGGGCAGCCTCGATCAGCTGCGCCCCCAGTGACTGGATAAAGGGTGCTCCATGGAACACCCTTTCCACCTCAGCCCGCCACTCAGGGTTCAGGCTTTGCATCGTCTCGCTCCTGTTACAACTGTCCCTGCTCGACCTCTTCGCGGGCCAGATTACGCAGAATAAAGCGCTGGATCTTGCCGCTTGGCGTCTTCGGCAGCTCCTGCACAAACTCGATCTGACGCGGGAAGGCGTGAGTCGACAGACGTCCACGCACGAAGGTCTTCAGCTCTGCCGCCAGCTCTTCCGATGGGTCGAACTGATTACGCAACACCACGTACGCTTTGATCACAGCGCCACGCTCCAGGTCAGGCTTACCCACCACCCCGGATTCTGCCACCGCTTCATGCTCCAGCAGCGTGCTCTCCACATCCGCAGGCCCTACACGGTAACCCGCTGTGGTAATGATATCGTCATCACGACCGGCAAATGAGTAGCTGCCATCACCATGGCTGACCACGACATCACCGGTCAGATAGTATTTGCCCTGGAACGGATCTTTTTCATTCCAGGTGTAGCCCTGGAAGAAGAACAGCGGTGACTGCTCAACATCGACCGCCAGCTGGCCAGTTTCGCCTTCGGTAATCTCATTGAACTGACCATCGACAGCCACAACCCGGTGACCCGGCATGGAAAAGCCCATAGAGCCAACCCGTACAATGTCCTGTTCCAGCGCATGGTGGTTACAGGCCGTCATGCCGGTTTCTGTCTGACCGTAGTGGTCCATTACCGGACAACCCAGTCGCTTATCTACCCAGTTAATAACTTCCGGGTTCAGCGCTTCACCGGCCGAGCTGGCACGGCGCAGTTCAAAGGTGTCGTCATCCTGCAGAATATCATCGTGCGCCATCAACATACGGTACGCCGTTGGTGCAGCCGCCAGGTTGGTAATACCGTATTTACGCAGCATCATGTACGTCGATTCGGGGGTAAAGCCATGCTCATTAAAGTGACAGGCATTACCCAGCAGCATTGGCCCAATGACGGCGTAGTACAGACCATACGCCCAGCCCGGGTCCGCTACGTTCCAGTACTTATCTTCTGGCTCTACACCAATGGCGTAGCGCATATACACGAAGAATGACATCAGGCCGCGTACAGGTACCGCAACGCCTTTCGCCTTACCCACCGTACCGGAGGTAAACATCTGCAGCATCGGCTCATCAGCACCAATACGCACCGGTGCAAACTCATCCGACTGCGTCGCCATCATCTCTTCAAAATCGACATCAGCCGTATACGCAGAGCCTGCGTCATCACGGCCGACCAGTACAATCGACGGACAGTCTTTTACATCGTCCAGTTTGAAGCGGTTAGCGGCATCGGTCAGCACCAGTTTGGTGCCCGCCGTCCCCAGACGGTACTCAATGGCACCTGGCCCGAATGCAGTAAACAGCGGCTGATACACCGCACCGGCACGCAACGTACCGAGAATCACCACCAGCAGTTCAGGCGTACGTGGCAACAGTGCCGCAACCCGGTCGCCACGACCAATACCCTGTGAGGTCAGGTAATTGGCAAACTGTGCCGCCCGCTGTTTCAGCTCGGCGAAGGTATGATCAGAGGCATCACGCATCACACCTTCGTAGCGCAGGCCCAGTTTCGCCGGATCATCGGCCCATTTATCACAGATTTCTTCGCAGGCATTAAAGCCTTCGGTCATCGAGCCTGCCAGCTGATCTTCAATCTGCTTCAGGTCAAAGTTGTCCATAAACTGCTGATAATTTTCTGTAGTCATGGTTTATCTCTCGTGCCTTATCGTTGTTATTCTTCCCTGGCGAGTCGCCAGTGGCGGCCCGCAGAACCTGCAAGCCACCGCTTGATTCTGCTTAGCTGTGCTCGCGCAATACTTCGCGCGCGATAATCAGGCGCTGCACCTCAGAGGTGCCCTCATAGATCGAGGTAATGCGCACATCACGGCTCATCCGCTCTAGCGGGTATTCACACATGTAGCCATAACCACCGAGCATCTGCAGCGCGCTGTAGCAGGCCTGGTTAGCCTTCTCACTGGCAAACAGCTTGGCCATCGACGCTTCTTTGGCAAACGGCTTACCACGCTCTTTCAGGTCCGCCGCACTCATCAGTAACAGTCGCGCAGCTTCCAGCTCGGTATAGCGGTCCGCCAGCATCCACTGCAGCCCCTGGAAATCCGCCAGCGGTTTACCAAACTGCTTACGCTCCTGAATGTACCCGGCGGCATAGCCCATCGCCGCCTGGCCAATACCCAGCGCCAGCGAACCAATACCAATACGTCCGCCGGCCAGCTCTGCCACTGCCAGCCGGAAGCCGTCATTCACCTCACCCAGCACTGACGCCGGCGTGACTTTTACATTGTCAAAATGCACTTCGTTGGTAGCGGAACCACACTGGCCCATTTTGTGTTCTGCCGGGCCCACCGTGATGCCAGCGGCATCAGCTGGTACCAGGAAGCAGGTGATGCCCTTGCCTTTTTTCGCCTCAGTATCCGTCACCGCCCAGACCACAAATACACCGGCAAACTCAGCGCTGGTGATCCACTGTTTAGTACCACTGATCAGCCAGCCACCGTCGGTTTCTTCGGCACGGGTACGCATCGAAGCCGGGTCGGAACCGGCTCCGGCTTCCGTCAGGCAAAAACTGCCGGCAGCATATTCACCACTGCAGATCAGTGGCAAATAGGTATTTTTCTGTTCTTGTGTGCCTTTGGCCTGAATTACTTCAGCCACCATATTGGTCACCGACATCGACACCGCCGTCGAAGCACAGGCTTTGGCAATCTCTGTCACCGCCAGACTGAAAGACACAACGCCCGCTTCGCTGCCACCATAATCACCGCTGATATTCAGGCTCATAAAGCCAAGTTCAGCCAGTTTACGGCAGTTGCTGACCACCTGAGCGTGATCCGCATTGATATCAATCGCAGCGGCCAACGGGGCCAGTTCAGACTCAGCAAACCGACGTGCGGTTTCCTGAATCAGGCTTTGTTCTTCAGTCAAAGAAAGATCCATACGGGAAACTCCTATAAGGGTATTCCCAAATTAATACCTGAATCACGCCCTCAGGTAAACCGGATTTTTCCGTTGACGTTAACGTTAACCTGCGTAAATCCTGCAATAGCGGCTATTGCTGCAACTGCGAATAGTACTAAAGCACTATAAAGGGCCGCACCAGATCAGTATTCCGTACTTTTCACCTTGCGCAGCCCGTCAACCAAACTAGAATACGCAGCGCTGCTCCACAGCAGCACACCCATTCACAGCAGCAGAACATAACAACAATGAAAAAGATTCTGATCAGCGCATGCATGTATGGCCAGAACGTTCGCTACGATGGCAATCACAACAGCGTCATGGAACAGCACCCAGCATTGGCCCGCTGGCATGAAGAAGGTCGGCTGGTGCAGATCTGCCCGGAGGTTGCCGGCGGGCTCCCGACCCCGCGTCCAGCGGCCGAGATGCAGTCTCACTACCCTATTCTGGTGACCACCTGTGACGGCGACGATGTGACCCCCGAATTTCTGCACGGCGCAGAGCTGACATTGGAACTGGCTCAGCAGCACGATGCCTGCTGCGCTCTGATGAAAGCCCGCAGCCCTTCCTGCGGTAATGACCAGGTATATAGCGGTAACTTTGATGGCACTCTGGTACCCGGTAGCGGTGCCGCTGCAGCAGAGTTGATCCGCGCTGGCATACCGGTATTCAATGAGAATCAACTGACCCAGCTGGTGCAATTTATCGACGAACAGGAACACCCTGAACGCACCTTTGCCTGCCTCTGAGCATAATTACAGGCCTGTCCATTACGGACAGGCTTGTCCCTCCCGCACTGCACGCCTAAAATACGCCATCAACTCTAATTTCCAACCTGTGGGTACAAGGATCTATGCGAGCTAGCCAATACCTGATTGCCACTCTGAAAGAGACCCCGGCCGACGCTGAAGTCATCAGCCACCAGCTGATGCTGCGTGCCGGGATGGTTCGTAAACTGGCCTCCGGTCTGTACACCTGGCTGCCAATGGGCCTGCGTACACTGCGTAAGGTTGAAAAAATCGTCCGTGAGGAAATGGATAAGTCCGGCGCTCAGGAAGTCCTGATGCCCTCCATCCAGCCATCCGAACTGTGGCAGGAATCCGGCCGCTGGGAACAGTACGGTCCGGAGCTGCTGCGCGTACAGGATCGTCACAACCGTGAATTCTGTGTGGGGCCAACCCACGAAGAAGTCATCACAGACATGGTGCGCAATGAGCTGCAAAGCTACAAGCAGCTGCCTGCCAACTTCTACCAGATACAAACCAAGTTCCGTGACGAGATCCGCCCGCGCTTCGGCATCATGCGTTCTCGCGAATTTATCATGAAGGATGCTTACTCCTTCCATGTCGGGCTGGACTCTCTGCAGCAGACCTATGATCTGATGCACCAGACCTACTGCAAAATCTTCGACCGTATCGGTCTGGATTACCGCCCTGTACTGGCTGATAACGGCTCCATCGGTGGCGCAAGTTCCCACGAGTTCCACGTGCTAGCCAGCTCCGGCGAAGACGACATCGTGTTCTCCGACAGCAGCGATTTCGCTGCCAACATCGAAAAAGCCGAAGCACTGGCCCCTGCCGGTGAGCGTGCAGCGGCAACTCAGGAAATGGTGCTGGTTGATACACCCAATGCCAAAACCATTGCCGACCTGGTTGAGCAGCACAACACGCCGATCGAAAAGACCATTAAAACCCTGATCGTGCGCGCATCCGATGAATGCGAAGCCGACTTTGTTGCCCTGCTGGTACGCGGTGATCACGAACTGAACGAGATCAAAGCCGAGAAACTGGCGATGGTTGCTGAGCCACTGACCATGGCCGGTGAAGACGAGTTCCGCGACATCATCGGTGCCGGTGCAGGTTCACTGGGACCGGTCAACATGCCAATCCCGGTCATTGCCGACCGTGCCGTCGCCCATGCGTCTGATTTTGGCGGCGGTGCTAACATCGATGGTAAACACTACTTCGGCATCAACTGGGAACGCGATCTGCCGCTGCCGGAAATCGCTGATATCCGTAATGTCGTTGAAGGTGACCCAAGCCCATGTGGCAACGGTACCGTCAGCATCAAACGCGGTATCGAAGTGGGCCATATCTTCCAGCTGGGGCAGAAATACGCCGAAGCGATGAACGCCACGGTACTGGATGAGAACGGCAAAGCGGTCACCATGAACATGGGCTGTTACGGTATCGGCGTCAGCCGCGTGGTTGCCGCGACAATCGAACAGAACCACGACGAACGTGGCATCATCTGGCCAGATGCCATCGCACCGTTCACCGTCGCGATTGTGGCACTGAAATATGAGAAATCCGAAGCGGTACGTGAGCAGGCGCACAAACTGTACGACGAACTGACCGCTGCCGGTTACGACGTCCTGCTGGATGATCGTCCAAAAATCAGCCCTGGGGTGAAATTCGCCGATATGGAACTGATGGGCATCCCACATCGGGTGGTACTGTCTGACCGTGGCCTGCAAGCGGGCACCGTTGAATACAAAAACCGCCGCGAAGCGGACAAATCAGAAGTAGCCCTGGACCAGATCCAGGCACTGCTGATTGAAAAGCTGTCAGCCTGATACGTCATAGCCCATTGACGGGATAACCTTCTGGTTATCCATAGAAAAGCCCGCATTCGCGGGCTTTTTCATCTCGGCAACATAGCCAGCCGTGTTATTTCACATCATAGGCACAGCGGAAGCCGATAGAACCATAGATCGCCCGACCACTGACCGGCGGTTTTACATTGCGGAATGAACTGCGCAGGTTCTGTACATTTTCATCCCAGGAGCCACCGCGCACAACCCGCTGCCGACCCTGCTCAAGCCCTTTGAGATCACCGCCCGCATAACGCTGCAGGCCATCACGGTCATACCAGTTCATCATCCACTCACCGGCATTCCCCTGCATATCGTAAAACCCCAGTGCATTCGGCGCACGGCTGGCCACCGGCCAAGTCCGGTCTTCGCCACAACCATCAGGTTCACCGACGACCGACCCTGCCGTCACACCGTCATCCACAATGGCCTGCTTACAGCTCAGAGTCTGCCCCCAGGGATAACGGCTGCTGCTACCGGCACGGGCAGCTTTTTCCCACTCGGCTTCATACGGCAAGCGACCACCCTTAGCGACGCAGTAATCCAGCGCCTGCTGCCAGTCAACACAGTTCGCTGGATGATCCAGCCGGCTTGTGGCACCGATATTACAGTACTGATTACGGGCATGGTCTTTAGGGCGTTCACAGTCACCACGGGCAAGACAGGCCTCATACTCTGCTACCGTGACTTCTCGCACATCAAGTTCAAAGGCAGGTACCTGCACGCTAATGCCACCCGCAGGGCCTTCGTCGCGCTCACACAGATCATCTCCCACCGAGCACCCCATCTGAAAGGCCCCGGCTGGAACAGTAATACGCTCACTGGCATGGGCAGACAATGCACCTGCCATCAGCACAGCCACGACAATCCGTTTTTGTTTCGCCAATTTCACCTGCATCATTTATGCACTCTGTTTTCATCCGGAAAATTTCCTTTGGGACCAGAAAATTTACAGTTAGTTCCTCAGGCCGCCTATACTTTACTTCATATCAAAACCGCCCCCTTAAGGCAGCGTTCATACTCTTACGAAAAACCCGTGATAAGATACAGCAGCCGGCCTGACGGATGATTCAACGGCCAGGAATAAAACAAGAAGGATTTTATTGCAATGGTTTCGCGCATCCGCTCCCATAACCTGCCCCTGCACATTCATATCACTACATTATTTGTGGTATTAACGCTGGCATTAAGTGCTGTTCTGAGTTTTTACAACTATCGCCAGTCCAGTGATTTACTGGTAAGAGCCTCTGATGACCTTTTTGATCAGATCAGCAAGCAGATCGAGCTCGAATTTCAGCGCAGTTATGAACCTATCAGTCAGGCAGCAAACCTGATTTCCCACACTGAAATTACCCGTGCAACAAGCCTTTCGCAACGATTGACACAGCTCCCTTTGCTGGCTACAGCCCTTAATGAGCGACCGGAAATGGCAGCACTGGGCGTCAGTTACGACACCGGTGATTTTTTTATCGTCCGGGTCATCAACGATACCCATATGCGCCTGACCTTCGACGCACCAGACAACACCTGGTTTCAGGTTGATAACATCAATACCCAGCCGACAGGGAAACGCTTTATCGAGCGGATATTTTTCGATAAGGAGCTCAACGAAATCAGCCGCCTGAATGCCGGTGAAACATCCTACGACCCTCGTATTCGTCCCTGGTATACCGCAGCGGTAGACAACCCTGAGTCCGCCATTACCGCCCCCTACCTGTACTTTTTTATCCGTAAAGTCGGCATTACATTCTCTCGCCGTAGCGCCAATGACCAGGCGGTTATCGCCGCCGACATTACATTAAACATGCTCTCCAGATCCGTCAGCCAGCTCCCCCTGAGCAAAGGCGCTCAACTGGTTTTAATGGATATGAAGAATAAGGTTCTGGCCTATAACCACCCGGCCACACTGATTAAAGAAGCCTCGAACAAAAACGTGCGAATGACTGAACTGACGGAGCTTCCCGCCAACGCACTCAAACAGCTGGGCCAGATGAACAGCCTTCCCGCTGGAAATTTTGATATCGAACTCGATAACGAAAACTGGCACGGCACCCTGAGAACATTGACACCCGCCCCGAACGTGTCGTTCAAGCTACTCACCCTGGTCCCCGAAGAAAACCTGCTAAGCAGCGCCCGCAGTGCGCGCGACCAGGCAGCGCTATTAACCCTGTTTATCGCTCTGTTAGCCCTGCCGCTAATCTGGTTTATGGCTCACCGTATTGCCATGCCATTGCGCAACCTTGCCACCCAGGCTGATCTGATCCAGCAACTACGACTGGACACGCCGGTTCATAGCCGCAGCATTGTCAAAGAAGTGGACGAATTGTCCCTGACCATGTCACTGATGCAAAAAACCCTGCACCAGTTTATTCAGATGATTCGCCAGATATCTGCTGAAGAGGACTACACCAAACTTCTGCCACTGATCACCAACGAAACCCTGCACAGCACCGAAGCTGACGGTGTCATCCTCTACCTGTGTAACGAAGAGGAGAAACAACTGCTGCCCGAACAGACCAGCTTCAGAGCAGGCTACAAAATCAACCTGCAGCCCAGCCCTATCGTAAGTGGCTGCCAGCTGTCACGCAGCCTCCAGACTAACCAGATTGAAACCCGCGAGCTGGCCTATTGTGGTTGCGCGGCACTCGTGGCACTGGCTGACCAGTTTGAGCCGGAGATTAAGGTCATCAGCATCCCGCTGCGCACGCGTAAGCAAGAGCCCCTGGGCATACTCTGCCTGCTGGTATCAGAAGAATCAGCCAGCAATGATTCACTGGCGATGGTCAAGGCGATGGCAGATTTTGGCTCTATGACACTGGAAAGCCGTCAGCAGGATGTTCACCAGAAAGCCCTGATGAGTTCCTTTATCGAGCTGATTGCCGGCGCGATCGATGCCAAATCCCCTTACACTGCCGGCCACTGCCAACGGGTACCCGAACTGACCGAGCTGCTGGTACAGGCCGCCTGCGACAGCAATTCTCCCCCGTTCCGTAACTACCAGCTGGATACAAAACAGTGGGAAGCCCTGCATATTGCCAGCTGGTTGCACGATTGCGGCAAAGTCACCACCCCCGAGTATGTGGTCGACAAAGCAACCAAGCTTGAAACAATTTATGATCGCATCCACGAAGTGCGCATGCGCTTTGAAGTTATTAAGCGTGACGCCGACATCCAGTACTGGCAAGCACTGGCACAAGGCGGGGATGCAATGGCACTGGCAAATACCCGCGACCAGGCCCACAAAGCGCTGGACAACGATTTTGCCTTTATCGCCCAGTGCAACATCGGCGGGGAATTTATGAGCGCTGACAAGCAGCAACAACTGCAGCAGATAAGTCAGCATCAGTGGTTACGTACCCTGGATGACCGACTGGGTATCAGTATTGAAGAGCAACAGCGTAAATCTCTGACGCCAGCCCAGCCACTGCCAATCCTTGAATCAGTACTGGCAGATCGCCAGGATCACCTTATTCCGTTTACCAGCACTCAGCATGAACAACAGCACGAACGCTTTAACCTCAAACCTGGCAGCCACCAGTTCAACCGGGGCGAGCTCTACAACCTGAGCGTACAAAAGGGTACACTGACCCCGGAAGAACGGTATATCATTAACGACCATATCGTGCAGACCATCCTGATGCTGGAGCAACTCCCTTACCCCAAACACCTGCAGGACATTCCCCGCCTGGCAGGCCAGCACCATGAGAAAATGGATGGTACGGGCTACCCATGCGGACTCACACAGGCGCAAATGCCCCTGAGTAGCCGAGCCATGGCTATTGCCGATATATTCGAAGCGCTGACAGCCGCCGACCGGCCCTATAAAACACCGAAGACACTGAGTGAAGCCATTCGCATCATGTCATTCATGTGCAACGATCAGCATATCGACCGTGAGCTGTTCGAGCTATTCCTGACCAGCGGCGTTTACCTGCAATATGGTCAGCGCTTCCTGGCACCAGAGCAGCTCGATACCGTTGATATACAATCCTATATCAAATCTGAAAACGCCATCCCTGCGTAGCCAAGCACAGGCAGGGGCTACATGTTTTGTTCACATTCAGCCCCTACACTGTGTTCTTATATCGCGGATGGTCTATCAGGTTCGACCCGATCAGAAAGTTTTTTTGTGCAGTGCACAAAAAACCATTGACCTGATCAAAAAACGAGCTAGAATGAAATCCAAATTGTGCAGTGCAACACAACTTATTCGAGGAACTGAATATGACTCCGAACGTAGACTTCCAGAAGCCATTTGAAGCTGTCCAGAAACTGATGAACCTGCAGGCAGAAGCTGTCAGCAAAACATTTGAACAGCAGCAGAAGTCCGGTAAGGAACTGACTGATTTCTTCAAAGGCGAAGCTGAAAAAGCTAAAGTCCTGAAAACACCTGAAGACGTTGTTAAATTTAACATCGCTTCCAACACTGCGCTGTTCGAACTGCTGAAAGCACAGGGCGAAGCCTTCACTGGTATCGCTACCAGCACCCGCGAAGCAGCTATGTCTGAGCTGCAGTCGATAGCAAAGTAATAACTGATTTTTAAAAACGCCGACCGCCTCCGAGCTGTCGGCGTTTTTTTTTGCCTGCAATTCCTCGCTCGCTCGGCTTCACCCTCTGTTAGTCCCCAACACAGCTGCTAGATCACCGAAAAATGGTTGAATCTATTCAAAAGCATTCACACAACTACTTCGTTCACTAAATAGCTGTTTCACCCGTTACCTATTCACTCAAAGGGCACATATCCCTGCTCGGCCAACAACACCAGGGCAAACCCGTACAAAAGAAGATAACTCAAAGACAAACAAGACAAATTTTGTTCAAACAGGTAGCATTAACTCACAATAATTACTTTGGGCTGTAACTTTTAAGTTGCAGTCTGGGAACCTCTGAATAAGTTGTTCACCTCTACCTCAGCGATGTAAGAGCATCAGCACCGGTAGAGATTACGCCAATCAGGGCGCTGAATACTTACTCAGGGGCTCCATCAATGGACTGATAATCAAGGAGCACCTAATGCTGAAAAAATTGACCGCTATGGCAACTATTCTCGCTGCCACCCAGAGTTTTGCTGACTGTGAAGTCGACCGTGAGATTCGCTTTGCCGGGATGAACTGGCTTTCCAACATGGTAATGGTGGATATCGAACGCACCATTCTGGAAAAAGGCTACGGCTGCAAAACCGCAATAGAAACCGGTGGCACTCTGCCCATGCTGACCGCCCTGGTCCGCGGTGATGTTGATATCATGTCTGAAGGCTGGATCAACAGTATTGAAGAGCCTTTCAACAAAGGCGTTAGCGAAGGCAAAATCAAATCGCTGGGCGATGTCTACAGTGGTGGTGTTGAAACCTGGTGGATCCCAAAGTACGTTGCCGACAAAAACCCGGGGCTGAAATCTGTCGCCGACCTGCCAAAATACAAAGAACTGTTTCTTGACCCGGAAGAACCCGGCAAAGGCCGTTTCTATAGCTGCCCTGCTGGCTGGGCCTGTGAAGTGATCAACAGCAACCTGTTCAAAGCCTTCAATCTGGCTGATGACTACGTGCTTTACTCACCTGGCACCGGGGCTGCACTGGATGCGGCTCTCAGCTCGGCAATGAAGCGCAAACGCAACGTTGTCTTCTATTACTGGACCCCAACCCCTCTGGCAGGAAAGTTTGACCTTGTTCCGCTAGAAATGCCGGCCTACAACCCTG
>JAIBDV010000321.1 GCA_024686055.1 Neptuniibacter sp. | reverse complement strand
GAACCAGCGACCAATAGATTAACAGTCTACTGCTCTACCAACTGAGCTATCGAGGAACTACATACCGCTAATGGCGGAGGGATAGGGATTTGAACCCTAGGAGGGCTATTAACCCCCGCCGGTTTTCAAGACCGGTGCTTTCTACCACTCAGCCATCCCTCCAAGCGATGGCGCATATAATACCGTCCAGAATATTTTCGTCAACACCCTTTTTCAAAAAAATGTATAATTTTTTCAATCGGTTAAAAAGCAGACAGTAGTAAATTTAGCCCACTGATTACCGCTGTCATCATTCCCTGCCACGAATCTGATCACAATATTGCCTGCTGCCGTACCCGGCCTATAATCGAGCCCGACATTCGCCTGATAACGGTCAACGTATCTCTTATGAAGAACACCGATAACCATCCACTGCCTGAAGACCTGCTGGCCCTGCTCACCGCCTCCAGCCTGGTCTCACTGGGCGTGTACCTCTTTACTCAGGCCGGCTTACTCACCGGTGGTACGGCCGGGCTAACCCTGCTGTTAACCCAGCTGACAGACTTCAGTTTTGGTCAGCTATTTTTTCTGATCAACCTGCCCTTCTATCTGTTAGCCTGGAAACAGCTGGGCCGTCGCTTCACCCTGAACACTCTGGTGGCCGTTACTGTCGTTTCGGCCTGTGTTGATAACCTGCACCGGTTTATCCATATAGGGCAACTGGAGCCCGTTTACGCGGCGATTATGGGCGGCACACTGGTTGGGGTCGGGATGCTGGTGCTGTTCCGTCATAAAGCCAGCCTGGGCGGTTTTGGCATTCTGGCGCTGTTTTTACAAAAACGCTTTGGCCTGCGCGCGGGTAAAGTACAGATGGCACTCGATTGCAGCATTGTCGTCAGCGCCTTTTTTACGGTGGATTTCTGGATCCTGACCCTGTCGGTGGGCGCTGCAGTCGTCTGCAACCTGGTACTGACGCTGAACCATAAACCCGGCCGCTACTCACAAAGCCCGCTTCAGACAGACGATAACTGAATCAGTTACACTAGCCCCGCATGATGCATAGAGGTCAAAGACAGTAATGCAACTCAAAGAGATCGATAAAGAACGCTACAGCAAGCGCTTCAAACAACTATTCATTGGTGCATCCGTAGTGATGCTCAGTATCGCTCTGGTAGTGTCTCAACTGCTGATTTTGCTGGCAGGCAATCCTGAGGGGGCAAACTTTGCCCTTAACGCAGCTGGCGCAGCGACGGCCGCGGTGGTGGCCGGGTACCTGATCCGCCGTTATCGGCACGGCCCATGGATGTACGAACTGATGTATGTGTGGCAGCTCAAACAGGAGCTGAACCGTATCTATCGTAAGCAGAAAGCTGTTAAAGCAGCGATGCAGGAAGGAAACCGTGATGCCATGGTGATTATGAATTTCAGTTACCAGGGTTCAAAACAGCTCTACCACCTGGATAACAATACCATCACCATGGATGAACTGAACAAAGCGGTAACCGAACTGAGTGCTCTGATAGAGCAACACCCGTTCAGTGTTGAGCTAACCGATTATCAGCCCGAGTTACTCGAGCAGTTTTAAAAGATGTTAGCTACTCAGGCAGCAATTCTGCCTGAGTAGCTAACAGTGTTTTCACACCCAGCCGAGCCAGTACGTCAGGCACTTTATCCGCCATAAGCGGGCGACTGTAGTAATAGCCCTGAGCAATATCACAGCCATACTGCCGCAATATATCGCGAATTTCGCTATCCTCAACACCCTCAGCAACCACACTCATGTTCAGGGTATGACCCAGCTGAATAATGCCACCAATCAGTTTTGAGCAGCAATCTGGCGATGCCAGGTCTTTGACGAAACTGCGATCAATTTTTAGCACCTGCACCGGTAACTCTTTCAAATGGCTCAACGACGACAGTCCAGTGCCAAAGTCATCCAGTGCGATCGTCACACCCAACTGCTGCAAGCCCGGCAGAACCCCCATTGACTCGTGCAGTAGCTTGATAGTGGTATCTTCAGTAACCTCGATGGTCAGGCAGGCCGCTGGTAAATCAGCTTGAGACAAAGCTGCCCGCACGGTTTCAACCAGATCCAGCTGATACATCGACGGTGAGATATTTACCGCAATACGAACCGGCTCAGACCCGGCATCCTGCCAGCGGCGGTTCTGCTGACAGGCTTCACGTAAGACCCAGCTCCCCAGCTGCTGACCCAGCCCATATTGCTCAGCCACCTCAATGGCTTCCATCGGTGGAATCGCCCCCAGTGATGGATGGTCCCAACGCAACAAGGCTTCAAGGCTGGAAACCACTTCTATCTGCAGGTCCACCAACGGCTGGTACTCCAGCCGTAACTGGCCCTGCGGTGCCTGTAACGCATCACGCAGATCACGGTGTAGCAACTGCCTGCGCTTGAGCCGGTTGTTAAAGGCTTCTTCAAAAAAACAGAAAGCCGACACCGGAGAGAATTTCTTCGCCTGATACATCGCCAGATCAGCCCGGCTAAGTAAATCTCGCACCCGCCCTGCGTGTTCAGGGTAGAGCGCTGTACCAATACTGGCGCCCACAAATGACAGATTATCATCGAGATCAAATGCCGGGGTGAGTGCCTTGATGATCAGTCCGGCGACCACTTCGGCCTCAGCGTGATCAACCAGAGGATACTGTACGACCGCAAACTCGTCCCCTCCCAGCCGGGCAACCATATAGTCTCGATTGTCAGCCATACTCTCCAATAGCCGATTGGCAACGGCTTTGAGCAGTTCATCACCGGACTGATGACCCAGCGTATCATTCACTTCTTTAAAACCGTTGAGATCCAGCAGGTGTAACGCAAAGGGCTCACCAGCACTGGCCAGCTCACTCATATGCTGACGCAACAGTTTACGATTCGGCATATCCGTCAGGCTGTCATGGAGGGCCTGATAGCGGTTATGACGGTTCTCCCGGAACAACATCCATAACAGGAACGAACCACTAAACAGGATACCCAGCAGCAGGTAACCCAGTTGCACCTGCAGGGCACGCATACGCTGATCATTCTTACGGAAATACTGATTATTGTGGTGGAAATTAGTCAGTGCCAGGTCATCAATTTTAAGACTGAAGCGCTCCAGCTGATCGCGCAGATGTGTCGCCCCGGCAACATCGCCCTGACGCAGGTACTGCATTTGCGTATCCATGCTTTTCAGATCATCAAAGGCACCATTGAGCAATGCGGCACCGCCCTCAAGGGCGCGGATCTGATTGGCATCCAGCCCCTCCTGCAACACAGGGAAACGGCTCCAGAGGATATCGTAAGACATCATCAGTCCATCGTGATGTACCAGACCATTCTGATACATCAACAATTTGCCTCGAAGATTACGGTATTCATTTTTAAGCTGGAACAGTGCCCAGATACTGGTACCGGGTCGGTAATCCAGCAGTTTTACGGTCGTCCTTAGCTGCACCATACTGATCACGACACTGATACAGAACACCAGTACGATAACCACCAGCCAGCGTGCACCAGGACGTCTATCCGAATGCGAATCGCGAGAGCCTGTCACTTAACGCACCTCGATGGTAGACAACTGCCAGATCAATTTAGAAACATTCGCAGGCTCGCTAAGCTCCGAGTATTGGTGCAAAGGCGTCATCAACCAGAGGGGGCCTTTAGTGCGGATACTCAATGTGAGTCCATCTTCCTGCCAGGCCAGAATCGGCTGGTACTTATCAATAAAAGGTCGCTGGATTTCAATAAAATACTCATTCAAGGCGCGCAGTTTAATGGTACTGCCTTTCATACCTGCTTTTTCAAGCACTGCACTCAACAGAGGGCCTGTATAACGGTGTGGGCTATCGCTCCAGTCATGCGTCAGCGTAAAGGTGCGACTCTCCAGTGACTGCAGGTCTTGCAGGGTAAACTGGTACCGTTTACCCTCAGCTACACTGTTCACAACCGTCAGAATCACCGGCCCTGTTTCAGCTGCTACGGGCAAATCCTCAGCCCAGACATTGCTCCCTGCACACAGCAGCGCGATCAGCATCACGCAGAACTGTCTCACAAAAATTCCCCTGTTCACTTTAATAAGAACGTCTGAGCAGATTAAACCCTGTGCTATCTGAGCACCAGTCTGATCCGTTACAAAAAACGTTAACCCTGCATATTCAATGACCTGCCACAGCGCTGAAAATTCATTCAATAACACGTCTGTTACAACAACGCCTGAATGAATAATAAAGAACCTGCAGTCT
>JAIBDV010000305.1 GCA_024686055.1 Neptuniibacter sp. | reverse complement strand
GGCACAGAAGTATGCTGTTACTCAGGGTGGTTGCTTTAACCACCGCATCGGCCTTTATGATGCGTTTCTGATCAAGGAAAACCACATCATGGCCTGCGGCGGCATTCACAATGCCGTAGCAACTGCGAAGAAAAACGAGCCCGGTAAACCGGTGGAAGTGGAAGTGGAAACCCACGATGAGCTGGCTCAGGCGCTGGATGCCGGTGCCGATATCGTGATGCTGGATAACTTCAGCCTGCAGCAGATGCGCGATGCTGTCGCTTTCACTGCAGGGCGCGCCAAGCTGGAAGCTTCCGGCGGCGTGACCGACGAGATGCTACGCCCGATCGCCGAAACCGGTGTCGATTACATCTCAACCGGCGCACTGACCAAGCATTGCGAAGCGGTAGATCTATCGATGCGACTGATCGACTGATCGACTGATCAGTGCTGCACGCGTCGTACCGCACTATGCGTGCACGACGCGCCTTCCCTTAAAACCGTCTCCCCGCCTCATCAATTAACTCGGCCAGAATACTGGGCCAGGGTCAATCAGTCTGGCTGATCGCAACGGCTGACGCCGATTCGCTGCCAGTCGTTTTTCTGCTGGATCGGGCCCAGATCGTAGATCTCGATCAGCAGGGCTTTGATCCCCACACTGCGGATCAGCTCACAGATGTCTTTGGCATCCTGAGTGTGGTCGTCCTGTTCTTTTATCACCCCCACGGCCAGTACAGAATCATCTTCCCACCAGACCGGCCGCGCCGGGAAACGGGCGTCAGCCAGTACCAGTGCTTCCACCTGTGATTTACTGACCGGGTCGAGTTTCTGACCCTCTTTAATTTTATTGATGTACAGCGTAATACCGACACAGGCGGCGATCAGCAGGATTATTATATTTCGTTTCATTACTGCATATCCGATCTGATAATAGCCCAACATAGTACCCGAACTGAGCCGCCCTGTGGCGACTAACCCACTAAAACTAAAGGCGTATACCGATCCTTCCAGACAATGACCCATCCCCTTCGCAGCGCCCCTGCAGACTGGTACATTAGCCGCTCTGGCAACTCGACTGCTCAATCATCTGGAGATGGCATGTACTTTGACCTTTTCACCAACCAGCCCACGATGGCGCTGGGGGTGACGTTTATTTTTGCATTATGTGTCGGCAGTTTTCTGAACGTAGTCATCCACCGTGTACCACGAATGATGGAGCTGGAGTGGGAACGTGAAATTGCCGAGGCCCAGGACAAGGAGTGTGAACAGCCAATTTACAATCTGTCAGTCCCCGCGTCTCACTGCCCTGGCTGTGGGCATAAAATCCGCTGGTATGAAAACATCCCTCTGCTTAGCTATCTGTTTTTACGCGGCCGCTGCAGCCAGTGTAAAAATGGCATTTCCATTCGCTACCCGCTGGTTGAGCTGAGCACCGCACTGATTGCCACCTATGGGGTGCACCACTACGGTTTTAATGAAATCGGCCTGTCGTTTGCCGTGCTGACCTTTATTCTGGTCAGCCTGGTGATGATCGATTTTGACCACCAGCTGCTGCCCGACAATCTGACCCTGCCGCTGCTGTGGATCGGCCTGCTGGTTAACAGTTACAGTGTCTTCACTACCCTGCATCTGGCGGTCTTTGGTGCCGTGGCGGGCTACCTCAGTCTGTGGCTGGTGTATCAGGGCTTCAAACTGGCCACCGGCAAAGAAGGTATGGGCTACGGTGATTTCAAACTGCTGGCAGCGCTGGGGGCCTGGGCCGGTATTGACCAGCTGCCGGTGATTATTTTCCTGTCTGCGCTGATCGCCGCTGCACTGGGGATACTCATGATGGCGCTGGGACGGCATACTAGGGAGCAGCCGATGCCCTTCGGCCCCTTCCTTGCTATGGCAGGCTGGGTGGCTATCCTCTGGGGTGATCAGATTATGGGCGCTTACCATCAGTTTCTTCAGGTGTAATATATGTATGTAGTCGGACTTACGGGTGGCATTGGTAGCGGTAAATCCGCCGTGTCGCGCCAGCTGGAAACACTGGGCATCCAGGTGATTGATGCCGATATCGTGGCCCGTGAAGTGGTTGAGCCAGGCGAGCCTGCCCTGCAGCGCATTGCTGAACGCTTTGGCAATGAGGTGCTGACCGACGATGGCCAGCTCGACCGCCGCCAGCTGCGCGCAATCGTTTTCGCCGATAGCAAGCAGCGCACCTGGCTGGAAGACCTGCTTCATCCGCTGATTCGTGACCGTATCCTGCAGCAGCTCGACGCGGCGCAATCAGCCTACACGGTGCTGGTCTCACCGCTGCTGCTGGAGACAGATCAACACCTGCTGGTTAATCACACCGTGGTGGTCGATGTCGAAGCAGCGCAACAAATCAGCCGTACTGCCAGCCGGGATAACAGTTCGGAGGAGCAGGTCAGAGCCATTCTGGCTGCTCAGATGAGCCGTGAAGAACGCCTTGACCGCGCTGACAGCGTCGTTGATAACCGGGGTGAGCTGGCCGCACTGGCCGCGCAGGTGAGCAACCTGCACCAGCTATTATTAACCGCCGCTGTGCGTGAGAGTGAGTCGTTATGAGCCGTAAAATGAACTGCCCGCAGTGCAGTAAGACAATTATCTACAGCCCTGAAAACCCCCATCGTCCGTTCTGCAGTGAGCGCTGCCGGCTGATTGATCTGGGTGAGTGGGCGAGTGAAAGCTACACCATTGAGGCCAAGCCTGAGCTGGGTACCGCTGATGAGTACAACGACTTCAGCACTGGCATGACCCCGCAGGAACAGCAGAATAATCAGCACTAAGCCCGACAGGTGTCAGGCACCATGACCGAATGTGATGCCAGCCCTGAGCGGCTATCACATTCGGCCCCTTGATCGGCTACCGTCATACCCGGCTGTTCTACCGCTGGCCCGCTTAGTGACTGCAAATAATTTATCCAACACGGCCCCACAGCGCAGGTTCCCAGGACGAAAGTCTGCTAATATAGCCGCGTTTTCCGGTCGCACCTTCAGAGCTATCCGGCGGTCAGCCCGCTCATCCCTGAAGCACTCCGCCATTTCACCTCATTGCTGCACAGAACACCCGTGAAGCGCCCATCACTGGCCTTCTTGTACTGACGCTGTCGTGCCACGGCTACCGGAAGCCCTTTGATAAACACCGAACACAGGAATAACTGACAATGAGCCAAGGCAAAAAGTACAGCTATCAGGTTGCCCAGGAAGATAACGGCTGGACCGCTGGCATCGTTCGCCGCGTTTCTGCACACCGCACCACAGTGTCTAAAAGCCAGGATGGGTTTGCCACTGAAGCGCTGGCACAGGAATGGGCCGAAGCCGAGCTGAAAGCCTTCAGCGAAGGCCTGGCTGCACGCAATAAGCGCCGTGACGAGCAACGCGAAATCCAGCGCGCTGAACAGCGTAAAGCTGAAGAAGCCAAAGCTGCCTGGCTGGCCGCCAAAGCTGACCGCGCCGACGCGCCAGACGCTAACGACGACTACGCCAACGACGACTGAGCACCGCCAGGCCCCTGATCTGTTTGATTCAGGGGCTACCTGCCCGCCGCTTCTGTTTACCTCTGGAACCTGCCGTGACCAACAACGATATTCTGCGCCGCCTGCGCTACACCTTTGATTTCAACGACGCCACCATGATAAAGCTGTTTGCCCATGCCGATCATCCGGTAACGCAGGAACAGGTTATTAACTGGCTGCGTAAAGATGAAGACCCGGCCTTTGAGCGCTGTGGCGACAATCAGCTGGAGCTGTTCCTCGATGGTCTGATCATCGAGAGACGCGGTAAAAAAGACGGCCCTCGGCCCGCACTGGCCCACCGCCTGACCCACAATATCGTGCTGCGTAAGCTGCGCATCGCCCTCAATGCCCGCGATGAAGATATGCTCGCGATCATGCAGCTGGCGAACTTCCGCATCAGCAAACCGGAGCTCAGCGCCCTGTTCCGCCGTGCGGACCATTCCAGCTACCGTGAGTGTCAGGACCAGATCCTGCGCAACTTCCTCACCGGTATGCAGCTGAAGTTCCGACCGAAAGACAGCGCCGAGTAAGCTCGATAGTTGTCATACCCGATACAGAAAAGCCAGCTCACTGAGCTGGCTTTTTGCTGTTTGACCGATGGCAGCGACATCCTGCCGCCTGCCGCCGGGTTATGTCTTCCACCACTGGCTAATCCCGGCAACACCCTGAGCACCGGCGGCTCTGGCCTGGCTCAGCTGTACCTCACCAACACCCCCAAGAGCAAACACTGGAATCGGTAATTCAGCCACCAGCGCTGTAAACTCAGCCCAGCCCAATACCGGCTCAGCCGGATGGCTGGCCGTGGGCAGTACCGGTGACAGGGTCACGTAATCCAGTCCTTTGGCCACCGCCATGGCCAGCTCTTCAGCGTTATGGCAGGACGCCCCCAGCCAGCGACCACTGAACTGATCACGATGGGTCAGCTCAGCCAGCCGAT
>JAIBDV010000075.1 GCA_024686055.1 Neptuniibacter sp. | reverse complement strand
GTTATGGAATTCAGTACCACCCTCACCAACCAGCTGCGCGAATCTATTCAGTCGCGCCTCAATATCGATGGTGAACAGCTGCGGGTAGAAATCCACGGCGCGCTGGCCAAACAGGATGTTGCGACCATGTATTACAGCGATGTACTGCTGGATTTTGTGGCCACCTCCGATACCGAAAGCTGCGATCTGAGTTTTATCGAACAGGCTTTCAGCCCGATGTTCGACACCCTCAACTACCAGCCTCACCCCGCTGACCTGTATGACCAGCTGGTACCGGCCATCCTGCTGCACGCCCGCGTGGTGGTGCATACCGGTTCCCGTGAATACTGCGTGTTCATCCCCTGTCGCACGCTGATCCTGCTCGAAGCACTGAGTAAATAACCGGCGGATCAGTAGCTTACCGGCATAAAAAAACCGTCCCTGGAGGACGGTTTTTTATGTGCTCGCCACAGGCAGGCGACAGGCCTGCCCGTGGATTAAAGCCATTACAGACTTAGCACTTTCTCACCACGGGCGATACCGGATACCCCGGAACGCACCACTTCCAGCAGACTCGCGCCGCTCAATGCGTTGATAAACGCATCCAGCTTATCGCTTGAACCTGCCAGCTGTACGGTGAAGGTGTTCGGCGTTGCATCGATCACCTGACCACGGAAAATATCCGCGGTACGTTTGATCTCATCGCGTGCAGCGCTGCTGTTCGCCTTGAGTTTGATCAGCATCAGCTCACGCTCGATGTGTTCGCCCTCAGTCAGATCAACCACCTTGATCACATCAATCAGCTTGTTCAGCTGTTTGGTGATCTGCTCAACCACTTTGTCAGAGCCCAGCGTTGTCACCGTCATACGGGACAGAGTGCCATCATCTGTGGCAGCCACCGTCAACGTTTCAATGTTGAAGTTACGCTGCGAGAACAGGCCCACCACGCGGGACAGGGCACCGGGTTCATTTTCCAACAGTACAGAGAGTATATGGCGCATTATGTTCTCTCCGTTTTGCTTAGCCACATATCACGCATAGCACCACGCGGTACCTGCATCGGGTAAACATGCTCAAACGGGTCAACCGCGATGTCCATGAATACCAGGCGATCGGTCATGGCGAACGCTTCCGTCATCGCCCCTTCCAGATCAGCGTACTTGTCCACCTTCATGCCGACATGGCCGTAAGACTCGGCCAGTTTGACGAAGTCCGGCAGGGACTTCATGTAGGACTGACTGTGGCGGGACTCGTAGTTCATATCCTGCCACTGGCGAACCATGCCCAGCGACTGGTTATTCAGGCAGATGATTTTCACCGGAATATCGTACTGCTGACAGGTCGACAGTTCCTGGATGTTCATCTGGATGCTGCCTTCACCGGTGACACAGGCAACGTGTGCATCCGGGAAGTTCATCTTCACCCCCATCGCAGCAGGCAAGCCAAAGCCCATGGTGCCCAGACCACCGGAGTTGATCCAGCGTTTCGGCTGATTGAACTTGTAGTACTGCGCCGCAAACATCTGGTGCTGACCAACGTCAGAACAGACATAGGCATCACCGTTGGTAACCTTGCTCAGCATCTCGATAACCTGCTGAGGTTTCATCAGGCCTTCGTCATTGATGTCGAAACGGCCGCCGTGACGGGCACGCCATTCGTCGATCTGCTGCCACCACTGTTTGGCCGCTTCCGCATCCGGTCCGGTTTTTGCGCCTTTAACCAGCTGGATCATCTCTTTGATGATATCGCGGGCCGGGCCCACAATAGGAATGTCCGCTGTGATCGTTTTCGAGATCGATGCCGGATCAATATCCACGTGGATAATTTTCGCCGTCGGGCAGAACTTATCCACCCCGTTGGTCACCCGGTCATCAAACCGTGCGCCGATTGCCAGCACCACATCCGCATGGTGCATCACCATGTTGGCCTCGTAGCTGCCATGCATACCCAGCATACCAACGAACTGACGGTCGGTGCCCGGGAAGCCACCCAGGCCCATCAGCGTGTTCGTCACCGGTACATTCAGGCTACGCGCCAGCTCGGCCAGCTCAACGTGGGCATCACCCATGATGATGCCGCCACCGGAGTAGATTACCGGGCGTTTCGCGCCCAGCAGCAGGTCGACTGCTTTTTTGATCTGCCCACTGTGACCACGGCTAACCGGGTTGTAAGAACGCATTTTAACGCTCTTCGGATACTCGTATTCGTAACGCTCTGTTGGCGTTGTCATATCCTTTGGAATATCGACAACAACCGGACCCGGACGGCCCGTTTGTGCAATATGGAACGCTTTCTTGATGATGGACGGGATGTCTTCCGGGCGCTGCACACTAAAGCTGTGCTTAACCACCGGACGGGAGATACCGATCATATCGGTCTCCTGGAACGCATCTTCACCTATCAGGAATGACATCACCTGACCGGTGATCACCACCATCGGAATAGAATCCATGTACGCAGTAGCAATACCTGTTACCGCGTTTGTCGCACCCGGACCGGACGTTACCAGTGCCACACCAGCCTTGCCGGTCGCACGGGCGTAAGCATCCGCCATATGAGTTGCAGCCTGCTCATGACGCACTAGCACATGCTGGACTTCGTCCTGCTGAAAAATAGCATCGTAGACGTGCAGCAGTGCACCGCCAGGATAGCCATAGATGTGCTGAACACCCTCATCTCTGAGAGCGCGTATAACCATTTCTGCGCCTGATAATAATTCCACTGTTATAACCCTCTTTGTCGTCGAGGCGGCAACCTCTAACGAAACAGTTCTCAGTTTCTGCAACGGTGAACGAAGCCTGACCCCACGCAAGGGTGACGCCTGGGGGAAAACTCAACTTTCCTGAAAAGAAACACAAAGCGGCTCACGTTCGGGTGCTTGCCAGAATTGAGGATCGACTCAATCGGCAGACCTGATCTGAACGGGCGAGCAGTTCCAATGCTCACGTCCGCAGGCGGTCGGGGTAACCTACTGGCCTCAGGTCGAAAAGTAAGGGGCGTATTTTTGCACTTAGACAAAATTTGATCAACCAGTATTGCAGTGCAATAAAGGCCACTGAAGTCCGACTTAAGTCCAGGTAACGGATTCTCTATCATGGTCTATAACCCTTTGTATGACAAAGGCGTTTTATCCAGCATGGAATAACAGCCCGTAAAGCGGTTAAGATGGCGGCTTGAACGTGTCGCTGATCGTGACACAGGCACAGCCCACCGGCACAACCGGTTATAGTGGTTTATATCGTTTTCAGATCAGGAGAAAGGCGATGAGCGTAGCTGAAATCAAAAACAAAGAACGTGTAATTAACGAGTTGATGGGCTTTATCCGCAAGGTTCTGGTTGAGCCAGAGATCTGTGAGACTGCCCTGAGCATTGCCCGCAAACATGCCGGCGACGACAACGCCGACGTGCTGATTGCCGATGAACTGTCCGCCAGCACCAATGTAAAAATTCCGCTTGAGCACAGCGATGCCGATGCCCTGTTCCTGCATATCCTGAAAGAAGTCGTTAAAGACGAACAGGCACTTTACTGAAACAGCGCCGGGCATTCAGCTGACGCGACCGCCCCTGCGACTGCCTGGCAGTTGCAGGGCTATCATGTCAGGCTCTGTGCTATTGCCTGAAGTACAGCAGGCTCAAGCGGCTCAGCTCCCACCACCGCAACACCACTGCCACACAGAGAACCCTGTGCCGATGCAAAATGCAGCTCATGCTGCCAGCCACAACCATTCAGTAATGCCTCCAGCTCTGCCACAAAACCCTGCTCACGCTGATCACTGAAACGCGGGTACCAGAGCATCAGCGTACAATCCTGACGCTGTGCCACCAGCGAGACCAGCATCAGCGCTCGATCAAATTCATCCGGCTCGGCATACGGTGGATCAACCAGCACCAGACAGCCCGGCTCCAGCAGATGGACCACACTGGAGAAACCATCGCCGGTACGCACATCCACATCTGGCAGTACCTCTCGCAGCTGATCCGACACTGCCATATCCAGCTCAAACAACGTCAGCCGTTCAGGCCCCAGCATTGCACGGGCCAGCCAGGGTGAACCCGGGTAAGACATCAGCTGTTCAGGGTTAAGCGCCATCACTGTCGTCAGCCAATCGGCATTGAACAACCTCGGCTGCAACGGCCATAACTGCCCAATGCCCTGCTGCCAGCGCCCGCCGTCTGCCAGCTGATAGCACCCTGCCCCGGCATGGGTTTCCAGATACTGCGTGGGTGCCTTCGCCAGCAAAGAACAAAGCAGCTGATGTTTATGGCAATCTGCCAGGTTACCCGCATATGCGCTGTGCGCGTAGAGACTCATATCAGACACCCTTGCCCTGATGGCAGCATGGCGTAATGTCATGCCTGTCAGGGTTCACTCTGTAAATTATGGACCACTCTCTTCGGTTATCGGTAAGCGTCCGATCCTCTCATTTTGATCCAACCCGGGGCGCTGAATCAACCGCAGGGAGTCTGGTGGAGGGGGGGCAACAGCAGGCTGCTGGCTGGCCACCCTGAATAGATCAGTCGAGATATTTCTGAATATCGACCTCATCAATCTGCTCCTGGCTCAGAAAATGCTCGGCGTACTGCTTGTAGATGCCTTCAGTCAGGAACAGATCAAACAGATCCGGATCGATATGCTGATCTTTCTTGAAGAAGCTCAGAATGCGAATCGCTTCTGACAGTGTCTTGGCTTTTTTGTAAGGGCGGTCGGCGGCGGTCAGTGCTTCAAAAATATCCGCAATGGCCATCACGCGTGCCGGGATCGACAGCTGCTCAGCGGTCAGCTTACGTGGGTAACCGGTACCAATCAGCGTTTCGTGGTGTGCACCGGCGTATTCAGGAATACGTGAAAGCTCTGGCGGGAAGGGCACCTGCTCCAGAATGGCGATGGTATGGATCATATGCTCATTGATCTTGAAGCGTTCTTCGTTGGTCAGCGTGCCACGGCTGACAGTCAGATTGTGCAATTCACCGTGGTTATAGAGATACTCCGGGATCTCCATTCTAAAGCCGAAACGTGCATCCAGAGCGGTGCTGGATGGGCGTTCGACCAGGTGTTCAGGTCGATCGCTTAGCAGAGGCTCGGTGACCGGGAGTGGTGCCGGTTGGTAACGGGTATGGCGTTCCAGTTCGACATGGGACAGACCCAGCCGGTTATCAAAGTTGCGGATCCAGCTCTGGCTGGCAATCTGCTGAATACGCTCGACCTTGTCCGGGCTGAGGAACTCGCCGCCCTGGTTGCATTCGGCGATAAAGGCAAAGTCATCTTCCAGTTGCTGCTTGCGTTGTGCGAACTGCTGGTCGGCCATCTCCGGTGCGACGCCCTGGTGATGAATCGCTACCAGTCGATTGATCTGTGCATCGCGCAGTAACACTTCAAACCGGGTTCGCACCTCATGGATCCGATCGCAGATCGTTTCCAGTTTGGTGGCTTTATCCATGACGTGTTCGGGGGTGGTGATCTTGCCGCAATCATGAAGCCAGGCGGCCGTTTTGAACTCGCGCCATTCATCGTCGGTCGTGAGGGCAAACTCAGCCAGCGGACCATCCTCGACATCACAGGCGGCTCTGCACAGCATCTCAGCCAGCTCTGGTACGCGTTCACAGTGTCCACCGGTATAGGGGCTTTTTTCGTCTATGGCACCGGCGATGATTTTGACCATGGAATCCATCATATTCTGCTGGGACTCCAGCAGTTTATGGTTCTCCAGTGCGACCGCCGTCTGACTCATCAGGGCTTCCACCAAGCGTATGGTCGCCGCGTCAAAGCCAGCTCTGGATGAACCGGCTGTATTGACCGCATTTATCAGAACGAGCAGCCCCTCGGTGCTCTGATCCGAGAATACAATGGGTACCACAAGGATTGATTCGACTGGCCTGTTCTTCGTTGTCCTCACGCCTTGCAGGCAGGCAAGCTGAGGATTCTGCCCATTGATCTGATCAACGGCGACGATGCTGGCACTCTGTACTGCCTGCATCAGCAGATTCCGGTTCTGCGCCTCTGTGCCGGATGCCGGCCGTTGAAGCCTGAATACCGACTGCCAGCCGCCCGCTACCCCCTGCAATGCGACCGGCTGCAGGCTTTTGTCTTCATGGGGCAGCAGTACAACGGAGGCTTCACAGGGGGCCAGTGCTTTGAGACTGTTTGATACCACCTCCAGTACCGCGTCCTGTTCCCGCAATTGCCCCAGGATGATGCCACTGTCGACCAGCCGGGCCAGCTTTGCCCGCGCTTCCGCCAGATTAAGCAGAGTGGTATGTACAAAAAAAACACCTGCGATCAGGGCGATGCCGATGACCACATTGGTTGATGCGAACAGCAGGGCCTGAGTCACAAATAGCAGGTAGCCGATTCCCAGCAGGGCCATCGCTCCCAGAGCAACCATCACCAGCAGCGCTGCTGGCCGGTGTTTGATCATAGCGCCGATACGGGTATCCGGCCGTGGGGCAAAGGTGACCAGCATGCCTCCGATCACAAACACCAGCAGCAGTTCGATGGCGGGTAACCAGGCTGGACGTTGCAGCAGGGCGCGTTCAAACAGGGATTCAATCACCTGCGCCTGGATCTCAACGCCGGGTACCTGTTCGTGCAGGGCGGTAAAGCGCATATCGGACAGGCCGGCACCGGTCAGACCGATCAGCACCAGCTTGCCCTGCAGCATTAGCGGATCCAGTTTACCTGCCAGTACGTCTACGGCAGAAAGGTAGCGTCCGCGCATGGTTTCAAGCGGCGCGTAATGGAGCCAGAGATCGCCATTCCACAACGGTGCGACAGTAAGATCCGCCACACTGATCGACTGTATCCCCATCGTTGAAGCTTCGATCTGTATTGCCGATGCGCGGGTTGCGACGCGAAACAGTTCCATCGGCATGGAGGGTATCAGGGTTCCGTCGACGGCAGCGACCAGCGGAAAGCGGCGGATAACGCCCATTTCACCAGAGACACTCAGCAATGCCTGACCCGCTGCCGCATGCTGAAAATCGGACAGGCTGGCCAGTACCTGTGGATAGTCGGTGACAAAGGGCTGTGGGGCCGTACCTTTAACATCAATGGGTGTGCTCACCAGATGATCGCTGGTGGTAAAGGCTTTGACGGTAAATCCAGCCGCACCCAGCACCGAAGGACTGCTGCTGAGCGCCATCGCCATATGAAAGTCGTTGGAGGGCTGCGCCATCAACTGAGCTCTGAGCGCTTCATGGTCGGGACCGAGCCGTTGCGCCAGGTTCTGCAGCGAGTGCTGATCAGCTTCCGGCATATAGAAGTCCAGACCGATGGCGGCAGGCTGGTAGGCGTTAACGGTGTTAATCAGTTGCGCCAACTGGTCTCTGGGCCAGGGCCATTGTCCCGCCGCACGGATGCTTTTTTCGTCAATCGCGATGACCGTGACTGGCTGGCTGACTGGTACGCGGGGGCTGAGCTGTTGATAGAGGTCGAACAGCGCGTGCTGTGTGGTCAGTACGGGAGATCTGATCTGTTCGGTCACCTCGAGCAACCAGTCTGGAGCGGTTGCGCGGGAGAGACCGTGGATCAAAAAAGGGCCTTCTATCAGCAGGATGGCCATCAGCAGAATCACTGCCAGTCGCCGTCCCTGCGATACACCGGGTCGATGCTTTATGGAAGATTGCTGTTCCATCAGATATACCAGTCTATGTCTGAAGGCCCTTGTTTATCTATCCGCGGCAGGCCTGTTAGCGGACGGTGATATCCACACGGCGGTTGCCCGGCTCATCCACATTGTCAGCCGTTTGAGTCGCGGGTTCGCGCTCACCGCGGCCCGTGACTTCCAGCAGACCCAGTGGAATGCCCTGTGTGGACAGAATATCGGCTACGGTCTGAGCGCGCTCGCTCGACAGACGGTCGTTGGCAGACAGCGCACCCACGGTATCGGTATGGCCCACCAGCCGCACCTCCGGTACGTCCCGGCGATCCAGGTCTTCCACCAGTTGCTGGATCACGGCTTCAGACTCTGGTGTCAGTTCGGTTGCCGAGCCAGACAGGAAGCGCACAGTAAATGTAGTCTGTGGTAGTGGCTGTGCATCAATCAGCTGACCAAACCGGGCCGATACTTCCTGTTCGCTGGCCGTCGCGACTTCGACTCCACCTTCTTCGCCCACCAATACAGAGCTGTAGGCGCTGTCAATTTTCTGCGTGGTTTCGCCCACGGTTACAACAACGGCACCGACTTTACCATCTTTGCCCGGCAACAGAATAACCCGATCGACAGCGTCACAACCGGGTTGTGCCTGAGCATTTGCGGCAAAGCCTGCTTTCACACAGCCACTGTTGCTGTCTCGCACTGGTGTACCGTTGCTGCTGAGCCAGTATTGTGCAGCACTTACGCCGGTGGACATGGAAAAGATAAGAATGGCAAGTGAAAGCGATTTAATCTGTACATTCATAACGGCTTACTCCTTGCCTGCTTCAATAATAAATTCTGTACCTCTAACCCCAACCGTCATGGTGCCAGTGTTAAAAACCACTTTTTCCGGGTTAGCTTTAGCGAGCTGGCCTGAAATAACCGCCAGACTGCCTTTATTGATACTGGCGCTCAGCTCGCCATCATGGGTGGTGGTGTTAAAAGAAAAACGGTCGATCACCAGTTTTGAGCCGGGGCCCGCTGTCAGACGGGTATTGTCCAGCAGGGTGATGCCTGCAAAGCTGGCGGTGCTGGTAACGACCACATCTCCCGCCTTCACGGCCGCACCGGGGGTGGCTTTCAGCGTCTGGCCATTACGCTTTACGCTGACGTTTCCACTGACCACCTTGAATGTACCGGCCTTTTCAGTCCCCGGAATACCGCCAGCTAATACGCTGGTTCCAAATACTAAACATGCAAAAAGCACGAATCTTTCAAGCTTCAGAAAATTCATAGGAGACTCCCTGCTATTTGTGACCAGCGCAGCGCAATGGCATATGTTTTTACCTAGTCGCGCAGTATCCATGTCCCATGTGATCGATGTCAATCATTCGTACTCAGCCTGTCAGTGGCCTGTCTCCGGTATGTGAAATATCCATGCCAAAGACTATCAGATACGCCTTCAGGGTGGGGCTGATATGGCACAACAGGTGGTTTTTCTATGATCAGCAGGACGCTATTGCTGGTACTTAGGTTGATTAAACAAAATTTGTAAGAAAAAGAAAAATGCCGTTCAATTCAGCTTCAGAAATAAGGATTCCATATCCAGCACTCAATAAGAGGCTTTTAAGGGCCCACATCACCTGGTTACACAAGAGGACAAACTATGCGTTGGCAACCCGCATTTGTACGACAACTGATGCTTGTAATGATAACGGCTCTGATTGGCATGGTACTGGCTTGCAGTATCGCACTCTGGGGACTGGGGCTGCAAAATCACAGCGCCCGCAACCTGGCGAATCTGACCTTTTACAGTGAAAGCCTGACCCGGCTGAAACTGGAAGTACTCAACCGCGAAACCGCTATCCTGAAACTGACCCCTGCCACCATCGTAAGCTGGCCGCAACAAAGTCAACAGATGCAGCAGGCAATGAACAACCAGCTTGATCAGATACAACTGACGGACCCGGCTACCCGACAACAACTGGCCCAGATTCGCCAGCAGTTTAACCGCTGGGACCAGCTCAACCAGCAGTGGTTTTCCAGCCAGCAAACACAGGGCCTGAACAGCCAGCATGGCTTGCGTGGCCAGCTCAGCCAGAAAGCTGCTGAGCTGAAAAAAGCACTGGGCCTGTTTACCTCCATGGTTGAAGCATTTCAACAGGTGCGCTCCGCCGAGTTTCGCTATATGGAGCAACCCGCGCCGCAACAACTCAAAGCACTGACAGATGCCTTTGCCCAACTGCGCAATATGATTGTCGAACTGTCTTTTGAAGACCACTTTGGCCCCGTGCTTGATGGCTACGAACAGGCAATGCAGCAACTGGTCAGCGCCGTCGCCCAGACAGCACAGCACCAGCAACAGCTTGGACAGCAGCGTCAGGCCCTGCAGCAGAGCATCGACAACAGTTACCAGCATTTGCAACAGACCCTGCTCACAAATGCGCGC
>JAIBDV010000149.1 GCA_024686055.1 Neptuniibacter sp. | reverse complement strand
CCGTGGTGTCCAGATACCCGGGGACAACCGAAAAGCAGGGGGCTGATATGACAATGTTCGGTGAAAGCCCCGCCGCCTCAAACCACGTATGCAACGATCCCCTGAAATTGGGCCTGGAGGGGTATGCGGCGATCTGCGGATAGCAGGCCAGTTCTGCCATGCTGACCTTTTTCTGGTGTAGTGGTGATGTTGCCGCAGCCACGCAGACATGCTGTTCAGTGAACAGAATAATCGAAGGGTAAGAAGAGGGTGTGATATCTGGAAAGGCGATCGCCAGATTAATCATGCCGTTAGCCATCTGATCCTGTATGCCATCGACGTCCAGGTCTCGAATAGTCACCCTCAAACCAGGGGCGCGGGTTCTCAACAGGCTCAGCAGCTCTGGCAATATTATCTGCTGTGCGTAATCTGTCGCCGCAATGCTGTAGTAGCCCGTGACTAGTGCAGGGTTAAAGGTGGCTGGTGTTATCAGACGCTCAATATCAATCAGAATATGTTCGACCTTTTCGCCTAGCTGCTCAGCCAATGGCGTCGGGACCAGGCCGTTGCTTTTTCGGACGAATAGCCGATCATCGAAAATATCCCGGATTTTCCGCAGCTGATCACTGACTGCTTGCTGAGTCAGTCCGATTTGTGACGCTACCCTGGAGACATTTCGCTCGCGCAGTAGTGCCTGTAGTAAGCGAAGCTGGCGTATTTCAAGTCGATCAATTTTGCTCATTGCTTGTATCTCTAACAAAGAAAGACTGTTTCTACTTGTAGCGCTGCAGACCTACGATAGTTGCATGTTTTGTTTCAGGCCGAAAGTGCGCTGGTGCAAAGCCTTTTTGGAATTGCATAACAAGGGTGACATAGATGAAAACAGTTATTTTGATCGGGGCGCAGGGCAAGATGGGACAAGCTGCGATGGGAGGGCTGAGCAAGCACCGGGTTGTAACCGCGAGCCGTTCCGGTGAGGGTTGTGATTACAAGGTTGATATTACCTGTGAAAACTCACTGCGTGATCTGTTCCTTGAGGTTGGGCATTTTGATGCGGTCGTTAACACCGTTGGCTACTGTGAGTACGCCGAGTTTGTTGATATGACAGAACAGCAATGGATGACGACTGTCATGAGCAAAATGATGGGGCAGATTAACCTCGTACGGATCGGTCAGGAATACATTGCCGATAAAGGGTCGTTCACGCTGATTTCCGGCATCTTGAACGTCAAGCCAATTCCTCTGGCAATTGCCGATGCAACTACCAGCGGTGCAATTGACACCTTCGTTAAATGTGTCGCTTATGAAATGCCTCGTGATCTCCGTATCAATGCGATTAACCCAACAGTGCTGGAGGAAGCCTGGGCCGTGTACGGTGACATGATGCCTGGTTTTGAGCCGGTGCCCGGGCGGCTGGTGGGTAAGGCATTCGAACGGGCCGTTGATGGTTTCCTGACCGGTGAGGTTATTTTCGTTGATGCCTGATCAAAGACGCGCGGTGCTTCTTTGGTCACCATGTAATGGGGAGGGGGAGTTAAGGTCAAACGCCTAACCGTGACCTCAGCCCTTCCCGGTGGGGACACCGGTCCCACAAAAAAGCCAGCCCTGTTGCAGGGCTGGCTTCAATTCCCATTTCAGACTCCCGCCCTCAATGCGTCGCCTTACGCTGCCCCCGCGTAGCCGTAATTGTCCGGCTCAGGAAGATCACCGGCACGATACCGACCAGGATGATCAGCAATGCGGCCAGTGAGCACTCTTCCAGCATTTCGTCAGAGGCGTACTGGTACACAAAGGTAGCCAGGGTGTCGTAGTTGAACGGCCGCAGGATCAGGGTGGCGGGCAGTTCTTTCATGCAGTCAACAAACACCACCAGTGCCGCTGTCAGGATGCCGCCACGAATCAGTGGCAGGTGAACCTTGAACAGTGTCTGTAACGGGGTGTAGCCCAGTGAGCGGGAGGCCATGTCCATCGACGGGGTGATTTTGCTCAGGCTGGAGTCCACCGCACCGGTGGAAACGGCGAGGAAGCGTACCGAGTAGGCAAACACAATGGCGAAGGTGGAGCCGCTGAGCAGCAGGCCGGTGGAGATGCCGAAGGTGCTGCTCAGCCAGCTGTCCAGACCATTATCGAAGGCGGCCAGCGGGATCATCACGCCGATGGCCAGTACGGCCCCCGGCATAGCGTAGCCCAGGCTGGACAGGTTGACGGCGTTCTGCAGGCTGCGCTGTTTGTGCAGGCGCTTACTGTAAGCCAGCAGCAGGGCGATCACGATGGTTGCCACGGCAGCGGTCACCGACAGTGTGAAGCTGTGCAGGGCGTGGCTGAGGAAGTTCTGTTGCCACAGCTGTTCCAGGTTATCCAGCGCGTAGCCGGTCAGGATGGCGACGGGCAGCACGAAGCCCAGCGTCACCGGGATGGCGCAGGTGGTGAAGGCGGCCCAGCGTTGCCAGCCATCCAGCTCCAGCGTGTCCAGTGCCTGGAAGCGGTCACTGCCGTGGAACTGTTTCTGGCGGCTGCGGCCGATCCGTTCCAGGGTAATCAGCATCACCACAAACACCATCATCATACTGGCGATCTGGGCGGCACCGCCGAGGTTGTTCATGTTCAGCCAGGTGTCGTAAATCCCGGCACTGAGGCTTTTCACAGCGAAGAAATCCACCGTGCCGAAGTCATTCAGGGTTTCCATACACACCAGCGACAGGCCCACGGCGATGGCCGGGCGGGCGATGGGCAGGCTGACCCGGAAAAAGCTCTGCCAGGCGTTGCAACCGAGCATCCGGCTGGCATCACGCAGGCTGTTGGATTGCTCCAGAAACGAGGCTCGCGCCAGCAAATAGATGTACGGGTAGAGCACCAGCGACAGCATCAAAATAGCACCGCCCAGGGTGCGAATATCCGGGAACCAGTAATCGCGCAGGGTCTGCCAGCCAAACAGCTCGCGCAGCATGCCCTGCACCGGGCCGGAGAACTCCAGCAGATCGGTGTAGATATAGGCGATCAGATAAGCCGGGACGGCGAAGGGCAGCAGCAGTGCCCACTCAAAGTAGCGCCTGCCAGGGAAGTTACACAGGCTGACCAGCGCCGCGCTGGAAATCCCCAGCAAGGCCGATAGCAGGCCGGTGCCCAGTAACAACAGTAGTGTGGTGCTCACATAATGCGGCAGTACCGTGCTGGCCAGGTGCTGCCAGATGTTTTCTTTAGGAAACAGCGCAAGGTAAAACACCGACAGCACCGGCAACGCGACCAGCGCCGCCACCAGCCAGGTGGAGAAGTACCAGCGTTTCAGGCCCGTTTGCTGGCGGCTGCGTTGGGGCAGCCAGGGCATTTGCAGCGACAGTGCTTTCACCTTGCCTCCAGATACAGCAAAGGCGGCTACCCCGAAAGGTGCCGCCATTTATCAATTCTTTAGCCACCCGCAAGTGGCTGAATCGTGTTTAGTTGTCGTAGCCAACCTGGTCAACCAGCTTGGCAGCGTTGGCACGTTGTGCCGCGATACGCTGCAGGTTGACCGGGTCCTGCTTGAACTCGCTCATGTATTTTTTCAGGACAGGCGACCATGGCGTGCCTTCTTTTACCGGGAACTCTGAGTTCGCTTCAGCGTAGATGCGCTGGGCCTTTTCCGTGGTCAGAAACTCGATCAGCTGCTGGGCTTCGCTGCGGTGCGGGGCGTATTTGGTGATACCGGCACCGGAGATGTTCATATGTGCGCCACGGTCATCCTGGTTCGGGAAGATCAGGTTAACGGACTGTGCCCAGGCTTTCTGCTCAGGTTTCTTGTCGTTAGTGATCATCTTGCCGAAGTAGTAGGAGTTACCCAGCGCAATATCACAGACGCCTTCTTTCACCGCTTTTACCTGAGTACGGTCGTTACCCTGCGGCTTACGGGCCAGATTGTTTTTAAAACCTTCCAGCCAGGTTTTGGTATCGGCTTCGCCGTGTGCTTCCAGCATCGCGCCGATCAGCGACAGGTTGTACGTGTGCTTGCCGCTGCGGTTACAGATACGGCCTTTCCATTTTGGGTCAGCCAGATCTTCGTAGGTGGTGATCTCGCCTGGTTTTACCCGGTCTTTGGAGGCGTAGATGATGCGTGAACGGGTGGTCAGGCCCACCCAGTGGCCGTCAGGGTCACGGAAGTTAGCCGGTACATTGCTATTGACCAGATCGCTGTTCAGCGTCTGCAGCAGGCCTTTTTCAACGGCATCATGCAGCGGGCCGATATCAGCGGTCAGCAGCACATCGGCCGGGGAGTTTTTACCTTCGATCTTCAGACGTTCCAGCAGGCCTTTCTTGGAGAACACGATATTGGCTTTAATGCCGGTCTCTTCGGTGAAGGCTTCGAGCAGTGGCTGGATCAGGAACTGCTGACGGTAAGAATAGATATTCACCTCGGCAGCAGATGCCTGCAGGGCAGGAGCGGCAATAACAGTAGCCAGTACAGCGCTAGACAAAGTGCGGCTGATTTTGCTCATCGGAAGGTAACGCCTGATTTAGTAGAAAGAATGCGAATTATTCTTGTTACTTTTGACGCTTCTGTCAAGAAAACGTAGTGGTTTGTTAACTCAACAATGGCCTGGTGTTGACCCGAATCAAGCGCAAAGGCTCGTCAGCCGGGCATTCGGGGGCTAATTACAGAAATTACAGCATAACCACAAAAAATAGCGCTCAGCCTGGCGCTAGTTATACCGAGGACCAATGCTAGTCACCAGCATACGCAACTGTTACAAAGAGGCCCTGTGAATCCGTTACTCACCTGCGCACCTGGAGCGTACTTTTTATGAATAACCCGGCTCCTTTTGAGGCGATCCGCCACGATCTGCACCAGCACCCTGAGCTGTCTAATGCTGAGACGGCAACTGCTGCGCGCATTATAGAGATATTCAAGGACTACCAGCCGGATGAGACCTGTCAGCAACTGGGCGGCACCGGGCTGGCGTTTGTGTTCAATGGCCCTGCGCCAGGCCCGACTACCCTGATTCGCTGCGAGCTGGATGCTTTGCCGATTCAGGAGACCAATGATCTGCCGTACCGCTCCTGTACCGACGGGGTATCGCACAAGTGCGGTCACGACGGTCATATGGCGATTGTGGTGGCACTGGGGGCCGAACTGGCAGCACAACGACCCGCAACAGGCCGGGTGATCTGTCATTTTCAGCCCGCCGAAGAGACCGGTGCCGGGGCATTACAGGTGGTGCAGGACAGCGCATTCAGTACATTAAAGCCGGACTACGCCTTTGCCCTGCACAATCTGCCGGGGAAGCCGCTGGGCCAGGTACTGTGCAAGCCGGGCACCTTTAACTTTGCTTCCCGTGGCATGATCATCCGCCTGCAGGGTAAAACCTCCCATGCCGCCCACCCGGAAGATGGCATCAGCCCGGCGCGGGCAATGTGCCGCATTGTCGAAGGGCTGACGGCGCTGCCGCAACAGCTGGATGGCTTCAGCCTGGTAACCGTCGTTCATGCCTTACTGGGTGAAGTGGCGTTTGGTACGGCGCCGGGGGAGGCGGTGGTGATGGCAACGCTGCGGACCCCCACTAATGAAGCGATGGCTGAGCTGGTGGCGCGGGCCTGCGCGCTGGCAGAACAGCAGGCGGCTGATAATGGCCTGCAATTGTCCATCGAGTGGGAGGATGTATTCGGGGCCAGTGTGAACACTGATCAGGGTTACCAGCGGGTGATGGCTGCCTGTGAGGTGGCGGGTGTCGAGGCCGTTACCATGGCTGAAGGGTTCCGCTGGTCGGAAGATTTCGGCAAGTTTACCGAGCTGTGTGAAGGGGCGATGTTCGCGCTGGGCTCCGGCGAGCGCAGTCCGCAGCTGCATAACCCGGACTACGATTTCCCGGATGCGTTAATCCCGGTGGGTACAGCTGTATTTCGGCAGCTTATTGCCGGGATACATGATGAGGTATAGCTGAATCCAGAGCCCGAACTCTATCCACGGCAGGGCCCATAATAGGATCGTAACTCTCAATATTGGGAGCAGAAGGCCGTTGGTATTGCCCTTTGTATCAGCAAACGGTGCATACCAATGACTGCCTGAAAAACCGTCCTAATTGGTTATTGCTCAAGGTCGATTTGTTTTGATAAAGTCGGGCGTTAAATGGATGCTTAGCCAATTCGGCAGGGATAGGGGATTAAAGTGAGATTAAAATCAGTTCGCAATATTTTTTTTCTGATGTTTCTAGTTATTTTTAGTTCGGGTTGTTCAGTTAATAGAGCAACGGCAACTGTAGATCCTTCTACTGATTTATCGAGTATAAAATCAATATATGTCGTTAAGTTGGGTCCTGATGGTCGAGGGATAAATCATATTATCGCTGATAAGCTGAGACTTATGGGGTACAGGGTAAGTACAGGATCAGATAAACCCGGGCGTGTAGATGCTGTTGTTACATATAGAGATAAATGGATGTGGGATATTACTATGTATATGCTGGAGTTGACAATTACAGTTAGAGAGCCAAGAACAGATTTTCCGATGGCCTCAGGTAACTCCTATCATACTTCGATCACAAGAAAGTCACCAGAAGAAATGGTCGATGAAGTCGTAAATAATATTTTTAACAAGGAGGCTTGAAGTGAATAAAATAAAATCATCACTTGCCGCTTTAATATTGATAGTTTCAGTGGTTGGATTGTCAGGCTGTGCCTCTCCGGTATCTAAAAAATCTGTTGTTGTTCATAGCATTCCAGGAGTGCAAGAACACCAATCAACAGTTTCTATCAATACTCAGGGGGGGAGTGAAACGAGTGCGCTTGATAGCTCAAATATATCAGACAGTGAATTCGAAAAAGCTATTGAAGAATCAGTTATTGCAAATAAAGTGTTTTCACGGGTTGTCCATGGTGACGATTCTGATTATTTGTTGAATGTAACTATTGTTTCTATGTCAAAGCCTTTGTTTGGCTCTAGTTTTACTGTGGACATGGAAGCTGCATGGTCTTTTTCAAATCCACAAAATGAAGAGTTTTTACTGAAGAAGCTAGTTACATCGTCACACACCGTAACGATGGGTGAAGCTTTTTATGGAGCTACACGGTTACGACTTGCTATTGAAGGTGCTGTGCGAAAAAACATTAAATCGGGTCTGAAGTCTATATCAGAGCTACCGTTGGAGTGACCAGAGTTTTAGCTGGGCTCAGGTGCTATTTAACTCTGAGCTCAGTGATTGCTTTGATTTGTATGATCGCCAGCCCCGGCAGATTAATACAGGTGATTTACAATACCGGGAACAGCCGGG
>JAIBDV010000221.1 GCA_024686055.1 Neptuniibacter sp. | reverse complement strand
TACACTCTTGCCAAACAGCTCGGTTACCGGGTGACTGGCTCTGATGCCAACGTTTACCCGCCGATGAGTACCCAGTTACAGTCTCAGGGCATCGATGTGCTGGAAGGCTATGATCCTTCTCATCTGCAGCCTGCGCCGGATCTGGTGGTGGTGGGTAATGCCATGAGCCGGGGTAACCCGGCGGTTGAATATCTGCTGGAGCATGGCCTGAATTACACCTCGGGCCCGCAGTGGTTGTCTGAACATCTGCGTGACCGCTGGGTGCTGGCGGTGGCGGGTACCCACGGTAAAACCACCACGGCAACGATTCTGGCCTGGATGCTGGAGCACGCCGATATGGCGCCAGGTTTTCTGATTGGTGGTGTGCCGAAAAATTTTGATGTCTCTGCCCGGCTGGGCGAGTCACCGTTTTTCGTGATTGAGGCCGATGAGTACGATACGGCGTTTTTTGATAAACGCTCCAAGTTCGTTCATTACCATCCGCGCACCCTGGTTATGAATAACCTGGAATTCGACCACGCTGACATCTTTGATGATCTGGCGATGATCCAGCGTCAGTTCCACCATCTGGTGCGGATTGTGCCAGCTAATGGCCAGATTATTGTGCCTATGGGCGAGCCTGCACTGGACGAAGTGCTGGCACAGGGCTGTTGGACTCCCGTGGTACGCACCAGTGTGGATGGTACTGAGGCGCAGTGGCAAGCGCGTTTGCTCAGTGATGATGGTACGCACTTTGAAGTTTTTCACGATGGCATCACGCAAGGCGAAGTACGCTGGTCGATGACCGGTACGCACAGTGTGAATAATGCACTGGTGGCGCTGGTGGCGGCCCGTCATGTCGGGGTACGCCCGGAACATGCGATTGAAGCGCTGAATGCTTTTGGCGGTGTTAAGCGCCGGATGGAGCTGGTCGGCGATGTCGCCGGGGTGAAGGTCTACGATGATTTTGCCCATCACCCGACAGCCATTGAAACCACCTTGCAGGGCATTCGTAACCAGGTGGGTGATGCACCGGTGCTCGCGGTGATTGAACCACGCTCCAATACCATGCGGCTGGGCAGTCATCAGCAGCAGCTGGCCGCCAGCACCGCAGCGGCAGATCAGGTGTTTTGGTATCAGCCCGTCGGGTTGGACTGGTCGCTGGCCTCTGTTGCCGCCAGTGGTCCGGTGCCTGCTGTGGTGCTGGATAGTACCAAAGCGATTATTGATCAGGTGGTGGCAATGGCCAAGCCGGGCACCCATGTGGTGATTATGAGTAATGGGGGCTTTGAAGGGATTCATCCGCGCATGGTCGCTGCATTGGAAAAGAGTGCCTGTTGATGAGCGATGCGTTTAATGAACCGGTAACGGTGGCGATTACCGGTGCCTCGGGTGTGCAGTACGGTTTGCGGCTGATTCAGTGTCTGGTGGCAGCGCAGCACCAGGTGCTGGTGATGGTGTCGCGGGCGGCGCAGGTGGTGATTGCTACGGAAACAGATATGTCACTGCCTGGCAGCCCTGCTGATCAGGAAGCGTTTTTGACGGCCGAGTTCGCCGCGCAGCCGGGGCAGATTCGGGTGTTTGGTCGTGAGCAATGGATGGCGCCGGTGGCGTCGGGGTCCGGTGCCCCCAGTAAAATGGTGGTTTGCCCCTGCAGCACAGGCTGTCTGTCAGCCATCGCGACCGGTGCCAGTAATAACCTTATTGAGCGGGCAGCCGATGTGGCGCTTAAAGAACGTCGCCAGCTGATTCTGGTGCCCCGTGAAGCACCTTATTCTGAGATACACCTTGAACATATGCTGAAGCTGACCCGCATGGGCGTGGTGGTGATCCCGGCCAGTCCGGGCTTTTATCAGCGCCCGAAAAGTGTGGCAGATATGGTGGATTTTGTGGTGGCCCGTATTCTGAACCAGTTGCAGATCGCCCAGAGCCTGTTGCCGCGCTGGGGGGATGAACTGATTCGTCCTGCTACCAAAACTGATTGATAAACGGGCATTTCTGCCCAGTCCTGACCTGAAGAAAAGATTGTAATGGCCAAAATTCTTGCACTGGATACCTCTACCGATGCCTGCTCTGTCGCGCTTTCACTCGACGGTGTAGTGCATGAGGATTTTCGTATTATTCCCCGCCAGCATACCCGTGCGCTGTTGCCGATGGTCAGTGAATTACTGACTGCCCATGGGCTTGGCGTGGCGGAGCTGGATGCGATTGCGTTTGGGCGCGGTCCGGGCTCCTTTGCCGGTATCCGCATTGCTACCGGTACCGCGCAGGGACTTGCCTTTGCGGCAGGGTTGCCGATGCTGCCAGTCTCAACACTGGCAGCGATGGCGCTGAATATTCATCAGCAGACAGAGGCCTCCCAGGTAGTGGCAGCACTGGATGCGCGGATGAATGAGGTCTATGTCGGTGCCTATCGTTTTGTGAATGGGCAGCTTGTTGAACTGATGCCCGAACAGGTGTGTACACCTGCACAGTTATTGCTGCCAGAGGGTGAGTATTACGCTGCCGGGAGTGGCTTTGGTTATCTGGAATCGATGTCAGAAGGGCTGAAGGCTCAGTTGGTAGCGGTCGAGCAGGTCTGTTATCCGGCTGCCGGCGTTATGGCACAGCTGGCCGCCACTGACTGGGCTGAAGGCAAAACAGTGGCCGCTGATCAGGCGATGCCGGTCTATCTGCGTGATGAAGTTGCCTGGAAGAAAAAGGATCAACAATAACGATGGAATGGTTTCAAGTAACAGTATTAGCGCTGATTCAGGGTCTGACTGAGTTTTTGCCGATATCCAGCTCTGCTCACCTGATTCTGCCTGCTCAGCTGCTGGGCTGGCCAGATCAGGGGTTGGCGTTTGATGTGGGAGTGCATGTGGGCAGCTTGTTGGCGGTTGTAGTGTATTTCCGCACCGATATAAAGGCGCTGGCAAAAGGCTGGTTTGCCAGCCTGGCTGGGCGGCATAGTTCGGAGAGCAAGCTGGCCTGGCTGGTGGTGTTGGCAACCATTCCGGCGTTTGGCTTAGGTGGGGTCGCATCCGACTTGATCAGTCATTATGGTCGCTCGGTATTGGTGATTGCTGGCGCTACGCTGATTTTTGGCGGTCTGCTCTGGTGGGCGGATCATGCACGCACGGAGCATCGTGTATTGCAGGGGCTGGGTTGGCAGGATGCTGTGATTATCGGGCTGGCGCAGGCTGTTGCGATGATTCCGGGTACTTCCCGGTCAGGGATTACCATTACGGCGGCGCTAATGCTGGGGTTTGAGCGTCAGGCTGCAGCCCGGTTCTCGTTTCTGATGTCGATTCCGGTCATAGCCGGAGCCGGGTTGTTGTTGGGGCTGGAGTTACCGGACCAGAGTGATGGAATGGCGTGGCAGATGATTGCTGCAGGCGCGCTAGTGTCGGCGCTGAGTGCCTGGGCGTGCATCCATTTGTTTCTCAAGCTGCTGGACCGAATAGGTATGATGCCGTTTGTAATTTATCGGATGGTATTGGGGCTGGTATTACTGGCGGTTTATTTTGCGGCTTGACCGCGTTAATCATGTATAGATATTGATCATGCGAGAGATAACAGCAGCCGTTGTTGTAACGGCAACTGAGCCCCGGTGGCTGGAGCAGGCTGAAGAGCTGGCTGAGCAGCTGGGACTGCCTTTTATGCCTGACGCTGACCCAGCTGATACCCGTCAGGTGGCGTTACTGCAGTACACCGCTCAGGGGCTACAGCTGCAGCAGACGGCTGCAAAGAAACGTCCAGGTCCGGTGTGGGTTGATTTCGTTAGTGGTGCGGTGGCGCACCGGCGCAAGTTTGGTGGCGGTGCCGGGCAGATGATCGCCAAGGCGGTGGGTATTAAAGGCAGTGTTCGGCCCAGTGTGGTGGATGTCACCGCAGGGCTGGGGCGTGATGCCTTTGTGATTGCGACTCTGGGGTCTGAAGTGACCTTGCTGGAGCGCTCACCCATTATCCATGCTTTGCTCAAAGACGGCCTGCAACGTGCTGAGTATGATGCTGAGGTGGCTGATATTGTTGAGCGAATGACGCTGTTACCTGCTGACAGTATTGGCTGGCTGCAGCAAGCTGCACAGCAGAGTCAGCAGGTGCTGTATCTGGACCCGATGTTTCCTCACTCAGACAAGTCTGCTCAGGTTAAGAAGGAGATGAATCTGTTCCAGGCGGTTGTGGGTGAAGACAATGATGATGCGGCATTGCTTGAGGCGGCCTGGCCAGTTGCTGAATATCGGGTTGTGGTCAAACGCCCGCGTAAAGCGCCGGCTATCGAAGGGCAGTCATTTAGCTATCAATTACTCGGTAAATCAACACGTTACGATATATATACCCGGAAAAAGCTGGGTTGAACCGTACTGGCAGTCGTGGACTGCCAGTATCCCGGCTTGCCTTAGTAGTGCGGTGGTGGCGGCTCGTGGCCATTGTCTGTCGGGCTGGACAGGTCCATCAGTTTTATCTGTTTATGCAGGCTGAGGACGAGTTCTTTCAGTTGTACCAGTTCAATATCCTGACGGGCAATAACGTCACTTAACTTGTCAATTGCGTCTTCCTGAAAGGCTACACGGCTCTCAAGTTCTGCAATTCTTTCCTGATCGGGCATGGATTCTCCTGATTACAGATGCGCATTTCCCCTGCCCTGAAATGGGGCGAAGTCATGCGTCAGGGTTTAACCTGTTGAATAGTTGCACAAAATTAGTTATATGTGCTCGGTTGGTTCCGCCATAATAACGGCGGGGTGCGGAAAGGAAAACGATTACAAACAAAGAGAATAATTACATGAGTGGTAATCAGTTAGTGCGTAGTGCATTGGTCAGTGCGGCAGGTGCCGTAGTTCTGGCGCTTTTGCTTCAGGTAACTGGAGCGTTGCAGGCGGTGTCTTTGCCTGTGGTGGTTGTGTCATTTGGTGTTGTTTTTATCAGTAGCCTGTTGAGTTCTCTGGGGCAAAGCCGCCCTTCAGTGTCCAGAGCGGATCTGGACCTGGATGAGCCTGAAGAGTCCGAGCAGGATGACGGCCGCGAGGTTGGGATGGTGAAGTGGTTTAATGTGTCTAAAGGGTTTGGTTTTATTACCCGTGAAAATGGCGAAGATGTGTTTGTACACTTCCGCAATATTCGTGGCCGGGGACACCGCTCGCTTTCTGAGGGGCAGAAGGTACGTTTTAATGTGCGACAAGGTGATAAAGGTTTGCAGGCTGAAGATGTTTCGGTAATGCGTGCCTGAGCTTTTTGATCGAAAGGTGGGGCAGTTCTGCTCCACCGTCTCCAGTACATGCCGATCTAGAATAGCGACGACTGAGACTGTAACGGGTCCGGCCAGTTAAGCGGGTGGATCAGTGTGGGTCGCTTCGCTACAAGTAATTCACAGAAGTGGCGTGCGAGCTGTGGGGCTTCAGCGTTGTCGGGTGTGTGGAAAAAAAGATAGGGCGTTCGCCCCTCGTCAATCCATTGCAATGCTTTTGTTACCCAGGGCTGTAACCACTGATCCGTGTGTTGCCACTGTAGTGGGCTGATAATGCGCGCCACTGGCTGTTGCCCTGTTGCTAAAACATGCAAAGGGAGATGTGGTTTTTTATGCAGAGCATCCTGGGTAATGGGGTCAGACTGAGGCTCAGCAAAAAGCCAGCGGGTATCGAACATCGTACGGTTGATGCTATGGCCTGCTAACAGCTGGTTAAACTGTTGTTCTTCAATCTGTTTATTAAAGAACCCAGGATGACGTACCTCAAC
>JAIBDV010000269.1 GCA_024686055.1 Neptuniibacter sp. | reverse complement strand
CGCCATGGCCCCCTGGCCTGACGCCCCGCAGATTATCGGTGGACGCGACCTGGAAGCGGGTGGCAGCTGGCTGGCCAGTCATGAAGACGGACGCTTCGCCGCCGTCACCAATCACCGGGACGGCCGCAACAAACGCCCGGCAGAACTGTCTCGGGGGAAGCTGATCCGTGATTACCTGACCGGGACTGACAGCGCGGCCGATTTCTGCGCGCAACTCCAGCCAGAACTCTCCCGCTATGGCGGCTTTAATCTGTTGCTGGGCGACCAGCACGGACTCTACTATCAGTCCAATCGCGGCGGTGGCTTCCAGCCATTAGCACCGGGCATCTACGGCCTGAGCAATGCCCTGCTGGACAGCCCCTGGCCCAAAACCGACGCCCTGAAACAGCGGCTGGCCGATTACCTGGCGCAACACCCGCAGCCACAGAGCGAACAGCTGCTTCCGCTCTTATGGCAGCGCGACACCGCCGCGGACAGCCAGCTGCCAGATACCGGGGTACGCTACGCATGGGAAAAAATGCTCTCTGCCTGTTTTATCCAGGCCAGCGACCTCAACTACGGCACCCGCGCCAGCACGGCACTGGTACAGCAGGGCAATGGCCAACGCTGGTTAATGGAGCAGACTTTTACAGCACAGGGCGCAGCACAACAGTGCCAGTTTGAGCAGCAGCTGGAACCAGCGGCTGAGACAGAAACCTGCAGTTAACTCTGACCCTGACGCGGGTCTGGCATATCAGGGCGAGACAACTGCGCCAGCCCCCACTGGGCCAGGGTGTCATAGAGCATCTGCTGGATCTTGTCGGCATCATCCATATGCCTGACCTGGCGATGCAGCTCACGCGCCTGCTCAAGGGTGACCTTACGAATGACCGATTTAATCCGCGGCAGGTTGGTGGCATTCATCGACAAGACATCGTAACCCATCGCCATTAACAGCAGCGCACCAGCAGGCTCCGCCGCAATCTCGCCACAGATCGACACCTGAATACCGTCCTCTTTGTGTGCTTCACGGGCGATATAATCCAGCGCCCGCAACACTGAGGGATGATAAGGCGCATAGAGGTTGGCTACCCGCGGGTTATTACGATCCACCGCCAGCAGATACTGCGTCAGGTCATTGGAGCCCACCGAGATAAAATCGACCCGCCGGGCAAAACGGCGCACCTGGTACACCGCCGCAGGGACTTCCACCATTACGCCGATCTGCGGCCGCTCGATCACATAGCCATCATCACGTAACTCATCTATCGCCTGATCGATCATCAGACAGGCGGCATCTACCTCATGCACACTGGTCACCATGGGCAACATGATGCGCAGATTATTCAGCCCTTCAGCCGCGCGCAGCATCGCCCGCACCTGCAGTAAAAAGATCTCGGGATGATCCAGTGTCACCCGGATACCCCGCCAGCCCAGAAACGGATTTTCTTCATTGATCGGAAAGTAAGGCAGCGCCTTGTCACCGCCAATATCCAGCGTGCGCATGGTCACCGGGCGAGGATGAAACGCCTCCAGCTGACGACGGTAAGTCTGAGTCTGCTCCTGCTCACTGGGAAAGAAGTCGCGGATCATAAACGGGATCTCGGTGCGATACAGACCGATCCCCTCAGCCCCCCGCTCCAGCGAGCGCACCACATCGGCCACCAGCCCGGTATTCACCCATAACGGCATCCGGTAACCGTCCAGCGTTTCAGCGGGCAGATCCCGCAGGGTCGCCAGCTCGACCGCCTCTTCCTCTTCCCCACGCAAAATTTCGCGATAGGCCTCACTCAGTTCCTCGGACGGATTGACATAGAGGCAGCCCGAATAGCCATCCAGAATCAGCTCCCGGCCATCCATTTTGGTATAGGGCAGATCAACCACCCCCATCACCGTCGGGATACCCATCGAGCGGGCCAGAATAGCGGCATGGGAGTTACCCGAACCATACACCGACACCAGCCCGGACAGTTTCTCGGTCGGCACTTCACCGAGCATGGCCGGCGACAGCTCCTCGGCAATCAGAATGGTGTTGTCATGGAATTCAAGTTCGACCGGGTGTGACTCCTGCAGATAGGCCAGGATACGCCGCCCCAGATCGCGAATATCACTGGCCCGCTCACGCAGGTAAGGGTCTTCCATGGCGGAGAACATCCGCACATGCTCCTGGATCACGTCACGTAGCGCGCCCTGAGCCCAGCTGCCCAGCTCAATCCGCTGATGAATTTCACCGGCCAGCGCGTTGTCATCCAGAATACGCAGGTACACATCAAACAGCGCCTGTTCTTCACTGCGCAGATGGCGGGACAGACTGCGCCCCACCACCTTGATATCACGCCGCACCGACGCCAGCGCCTGATCAAACTGCTGTAATTCCTGCGCGATATCACGGGCAACCTTATCCGGCACCGCCCGCAGATCCGCCCGCGGTGCCATTACAACCGCATGACCAACCGCCACGCCGCTGGCACCAGAAACACCCTGAAAGCGCTTATCACGCCCTTTCTGGCTGTTCTGAGCACTGCGGATAATAGAGCCGGTGGCCTCAGCATGGGCGATTACGCCTGCCAGCTGGGCCGACAGAGTGACCAGAAATGCTTCTTCACTTTCATCAAACCGGCGGCGCTCCTGCTGCTGCACCACCAGCACTCCCAGCACCGCGCGCTGGTGAATGATAGGTACGCCCAGAAAAGCATGAAATTTTTCTTCGCCAGTGTCTTTGAGAAAGCGGTAGGACGGATGCACCGTGGCATCCTCAAGGTTGATTGGCTCGGCACGATCAGCCACCATCCCGACAATCCCTTTGCCCGGTGGCAGACGAACCCGACCAATCGCGGCAGGGTTAAGCCCCTGGGTAGCCATCAGACAGAAATGCTGTTCTTCATCCAGCAGGTAGACCGAGCAGACCTGGGTCCGCGTTGCCCGTTGAATCCGCCGCACAATCAGGTCAAGCACCGCATCCAGATCTGGTGCGGCATTGACTTCCTGAACAATCTTGCGCAGCACGTCCAGCATCAGCAACGGTCCTCTCAGGTTATACAGCGATCAATTAACTCTCAGTTTCAACACTGATAAGGCTAGCCAGCTTTGGCGACAACTCACGCATCGCTTTACGATAGACCTCGCGCTTGAACGACACGACCTGCCCCAGCGGGTACCAGTAACTCACCCAGCCCCAGTCATCAAACTCAGGGGAGTCAGTATGGCTGATCGACACCGCGGTATCATCACTGAGCATACGCAACAGGAACCACTTCTGTTTCTGACCAACACACAGCGGCAGAGAGTGACGCCGAATCATCCGCTTAGGTAGCCGGTACCGCAGCCAGCCGCGTGTGACTGCAACGATCTCAACATCGTCAGGTGTCAGGCCAACTTCCTCCTGCAGCTCACGAAACATCGCTTGCTGTGGGGACTCATCGTCATTAATGCCCCCCTGAGGAAACTGCCAGGCTTCTTGCCCAATACGGCGCGCCCAGAGAACCTGACCCAGCGAGTTCGCTAGAATAATCCCGACATTCGGTCGGAACCCATCTGAATCAATCACATTAATCTTCCCGTACTCTTTTGGGCTATTGTTCCACACTTCTTTTGTATTCATCAAATCAGCTGAATCCGGTCGGAAAACAAACAGATAGATCAGGCTACCTGCGCGTTGCACTGTTCCATATACGCAGGCTCAGCGCCACCAGTCAAGCCGCTGATTGCATTGCATTGATCTGCTCTCTATCCTGAGCCCCTTTCAACCGGACACATAACGTGCAGGAGTAGCGCTTTGGCCCTGGCAATCTTTGACCTTGATAACACTCTGCTCGGCGGTGACAGCGACCTGAGCTGGGGTGAGTTCCTCTGTCAGCACAACTACGTTGATGCTGCCGAATATGACCGTCTCAACAATCTTTTTTACCAGCAGTACGAAGCTGGCGAGATGGATATTGCAGCGTTTTTACGCTTCGCCCTCGCCCCGCTGGCCGCCAATAACATGGCAACCCTGAGCCGCTGGCACCAGCAGTTTATGCAGGAACGCGTCATCCCCATGATGCTGCCCAAAGCAGCCGCATTGCTGGAGAAACACCGCCAGCAGGGGGATTTTCTGCTGATCATTACCGCCACCAACCGCTTCGTGACTCAACCCATTGCGGATCTGCTGGGCGTCGATGCCATGCTGGCCACCGAGCCGGAGCAGCGTGACGGCCGCTACACCGGCGAGGTCGAAGGGGTGCCCTGCTATCAGGCAGGCAAAGTCACCCGGCTGCAGAGCTGGCTGGAGCAACACCCGGAGCACAGCCTTAACGGTGCCAGCTTCTATAGCGACAGCCATAACGATCTGCCGCTACTGAAGCTGGTTGATCACCCCCACGCCGTGAATCCAGACCCAAAACTGCAGGCCGTCGCCGAGCAACTCAGCTGGCCGGTACTCAACCTGCGCTAAGCCCCTCTGACGGCAATACTGGCAGATATCAGCCATGCGCCGGGTCATGTCAGGCCAAGGTTCGCCTTGGCCTGACAGCATCTGCACCGTATGATGCCCGCAAAAAACAGGATGCAAACGACAATGACGCAGCGACTGTTAGCACTTATGTGCTTATTATCAGCCCTGGTCGCCCTCCCGGCCTTAGCCAACATCTGCCCACCTGCGACAGACCACACGCTCAGGGTTGGAGTGATTCAGTCCCCACCCTTTGTTATCAGATCTGCCGATAAAGACTGGCACGGCATCTCAGTTGAGCTGTGGCGCAGTGTGGCTGACCAGCTACAGCTGCCCTACGTCTTCTGTAGCCAGGACCAGACAGGCAGGCCTCTTATGGTTGCCAATGGCCTGAAAGAAGTACAGCAACAAAACCTGGATCTGGTTATCGGTGCGCTGACTGTCACCTCCGCACGGGAAACTGCTGG
>JAIBDV010000409.1 GCA_024686055.1 Neptuniibacter sp. | reverse complement strand
TCTACGCCATCGGCTCCGTGGTAGGCCCGCACCCGTTCCCGAAAATGGTGCGTGATTTCCAGAGCATCATCGGCACCGAAGCCCGCCAGCAGTTCCAGGACAAACACAACCAGCTGCCGGACTACATCACCGCCTGTGTCGGTGGCGGCTCCAACGCCATGGGCATGTTCACCGCCTTCCTCGATGACGACGGCGTCGAACTGGTCGGCGTAGAGCCGGCGGGCAAAGGTCTGGACACCAAAGACCACTCCGCCACCCTCACCCTGGGCAAGCCCAGCGAACTGCACGGCATGAAATGCTACGTACTGGAAACTGAAGACGGCGAACCCATGCCCGTCCACTCCATCGCCTCCGGCCTGGACTACCCGGGCGTCGGCCCCCAGCACAGCTACCTCAAAGATCTGGGCCGGGCGCAATATGACTCCGTCACCGACGAAGAATGCCTCGATGCCTTTATGACCCTGTCCCGCGTGGAAGGCATCATCCCGGCACTGGAAAGCGCCCACGCCGTCGCCTGGGCCATGCGCAAAGCGCCGACGCTGGGCAAAGATCAGAAAATCCTGATCAACCTGTCCGGCCGTGGCGACAAAGATGCCGATTACGTTGCTGAGAAACTGGGCCTGTAACAGAACCCTTTAACTCAGCCCGACAACGCCCTGCCCGCGCAGGGCGTTTTTGTATCTGCTCTTTGTAGGCCCGCCTGTGGGACCGGTGCACCCTCCGGGCATAAATCCCCACCGGTAAGCGCTATGCGCCGAACCTGACTCGACGGGACGTCGCTGCATGTATCTCTCGTTGGTGGGTGATTAGCTATCTTCCATCGCAAGGAGTCGGTGAGCCTGAGTCGCTGCTGAGTCATTAAGACTGTGACGTAGATTAGGCCCCGATTCCTACCCTCTGGAACTGAATGGTATCCGAGCGCCCTGTTTGACCAGGTGATGCTGAATGTACAAGGGGAGTCACAGAGATGCATATCGCTATTGGAATTGATGTCAGTAAAGAAAAACTGGATCTGGGCTGGTTACGTGACCCACAGACCAACAAAAAGAAAACAAGAGTCTTCCAGAATCGGCCGGAAAGGCTGGCTGAGCTTAGCCAATGGATCCTGAAAAACACAATGGCTGAGCCGAAAGATGTTCTGATCACTGTTGAGCCAACCGGCATCTATCATGAGGCTCTGATTTACCACCTCCACGCGCAGGGCTTTAATATTTTCATGCCGAACCCGGCAAGAATTAAAGCATATATGAAAGCCGAAGGGCTTGTGCATAAGACAGATAAATCAGACTCCATCGTACTGGCCCGTTATGGAATACAAACCAGTAACCTTCAGCTGTGGACGCCTGAAGCCCCTGAAATACGAGAGTTGAAGGCTATGATGCGCCGTCTGGATGGGCTGGAGAAAGACCGTATTCGAGAAATGAACCGATTGGAGGCGAGTGCAATCAGTGCTTGCTCTGAACGAGTAATTCAATCATTACAGGACATGATTAATGTACTGGAAGCAGAAATAAAAGCGCTGAAAAAGGATATCGATGATCACATTGACCGCGACCCTGACCTGAAGAAGAACCGTGAATTACTGACGTCTATCGTCGGTATCGGGCCTGTAGTGTCACGTGAGCTGGTGTACTTGCTTGCAGCAAAACCATTCCAGTCAGCGAAGCAGGTTGCGAACTATGCTGGGGTCATCCCTCAAGCTCAGCAATCGGGGAAATGGGAAGGCCATACTCGCTTGAGTAAGGAAGGGCCTGGCCGGTTACGTGCGAAACTGTATATGGCCGCAATTGTGGCCAAGAAACATAACCCGGTTATTCGGGATCAATATGAGCGATTGCTGGCTGCAGGTAAGAACAAGATGCAGGCCCTGGGCGCAGCAATGCGTAAGTTGGTACACCTCTCTTTTGGGGTGGTGAAAAACCAGCAAGAATTCCAGCCACAACCGCTCTAAAAAGCATTTGTGGCCAGAATCGAGAGATGGTATCTACGGAGCACCGATTGTGATCGGTGCCGATCAGATCACTCCCCATAACCGGAACAGGTAGATGCCCAGGCTCAGGGTGAGGGTGGAGCCCAGGGTGGTGGTCAGGACGATGTTGGCGGCCAGTTGAGCGTTGCCGCCCATGCCGCGTGCCATCACGAAGCTGGCGGCGGCGGTGGGGCAGCCGAACAGTACAAACAGCATCGCCAGCTGTTGGCCCTCAAAGCCATACCACCAGGCCCCGGTGGTGAGAATGATGGGCAGAATCAGCAGTTTGCTGGCGGTGGCCCAGGCAGCCTGAGCGGAGGTGTCGCGCAGGCTTTTCAGGCTCAGTGAACCGCCGATGGCCAGCAGTGCCAGCGGCAGGGTGAGGTTGGCGAAGTACTGCCCGGTTTTGTTGAGAATAGTGGGCAGTTCCAGCTGGTA
>JAIBDV010000201.1 GCA_024686055.1 Neptuniibacter sp. | reverse complement strand
TGGCATTGGAGGCATACCACCTTCACCACCGATGTCACCCATGCTAGGCCCACGCAGCGCGGCAATCGCCAGGCTGTTGTTCTGCAGGTTGTTGGTACCGGTTGTGATGTTTACACCGATGTTACCGCTGGCATTGGCCAGAGCATTGCTACCCATGGTGCTGCGGTTCCAGCCACGTTCGTTGATCACCTGAGTCTGAATAACGGCTGTGCCACTCAAAGAGCCCATCAGCTGCACTTCACTCAGCTCGCCGAAGGACACTGTGCCATCTTCATTGAAGGCCAGCGCACCGCCATCACCGTTCAGGTCAGAACCACCCTGGGTATCTGTATCCAGATCAATGTGGCCAAGCTGGTCACCCGCTGGGTGCTCATCACCGCTCCATATATCAGGGTAGACATCACCAATCTGATCGGACTGACCTTGATAGTTCGCATCAGGCAGGTTGAAGTACAGACCACCTTCATCACTTGGTGCCAGTGTGATATCAATGGTGTCTTCACGGGTTTCAGAGATTGGCAGGTTGTTGGTGTAGTTATCATGGGCATGCTGCTGTACGTTCACAGTAGCCACACTCATCGCACCGAAACCAACCGCACCGGCCAGGGCGTTTTTCTGCACGTTGTTGTTACCAGAAGCGATGTTCACACCGATATTACCGCTGGCACCCTGCAGTGCGCCGCTACCCATGGAGGCACGGTTACGCTGTGCGTAGTTATCAGTCCAGTTGTAGTAAGTTGTCTGATGAACAGAGATCTCAGCATCGGCAGAAGAACCGTGAGAGTAGTACTCACCCTGGCCTTCAGAACCGAACACGAAGCCAGCATCCGTCGCAGCCAGTGCGGCAGAGTTACCCTGTACGTTGTTATCACCGGCAGATACGTTGACACCAATGTTACCGGAGGCATTTCGCAGTGCGCCGTCGCCCATATCAGAGGTGTTGCTGAAGGCTTCGTTATAGGTTTCGTTACCGGTAGAAGACTGCTTGTCATCGACACCCGCCATACCCAGACGGTCGATACCGATATAACCCCCAACCTGGGTCTGCCCATAAGTACTGCTTTTCAGACTCACTTTTACACTTTTGTGAATCTGAGCCCCATCACCATGACGACCGCCGTTGCCATCAGCAGACGCTACAGTAGCAAAGGTCAGCGCGCTGATTGCCAGCGCCAGTGGCGCGATTTTGAATGCTTTCATCGTTTTCTTCCTCATGCGTTACGCAAATTTGGTTGTTCTACTGCCCGTTTGACGCACCCGTGGAAACCTCGAGTGCAAATTTGTTCGCCGTCTTGTTCCCTGCGCCTGCCAGTTGGTTGATCTGGACTAACCCTTTGGCAGCTCTGAATGCACCGTTCTCGATCCGTGCTTCCAGACTTCGCTCAGCAGCGCCTTCAGCTGTTTCCTGGTAAGTAAGGTTGCCCGTTACCTCCGCAGCCAGATCCGCTTCTGCTAATATCTGTCCTTCAAACCCCAGCCCGATGGCAAAGCCATTTGCCTGTGCATTACTTTCTCCACTGACCTGGTTTACAGAGACCAGACCAGAGACGTTCGCCAGCGCTCCTGTGGCGATGGTGCTGCGCTGTAAAGTTGAAGCTGCTATCTCATTCAGCTGCACACTCTGTTGCGCCGTTACCAAAGAGGCCACTCCCTGCCCCACCGCGACAGCCAGCGCTCCGGCATTCAACTGTGCATTGCCATCACCGGCGACCATGTTCAGTCCAATGACCCCTGTGCTGTTGGCAAACACTCGAGAATCAATCAGCGAGTCGTTGTCAAAAAGCGGGCCTGCGGCCTGGGTCGGCGCTGCCAGTAATAGCGCACTGATGAGTGCGCACAGGTTTAAATGCTGTCTGTTCATGGCTGTGTCCCGATTTCGATTCGGATGTAAACAGCGGAGTCTCGGCTACCCGGTGCTCCGTTTCGGTCTTGCCCATCCTCGTCCCAGAGAATCACGCCCCAGTCCACTTTCGGTCGATGTGGCTGATCTACGCCCTGGCCGCGTATGCTATTCAGGTCTGAATTTTGCATTCCTGAACCAGAGGGAAGACCCATCTCAACATCATCTGCATTGGCCAGTGACTGACTCAGCCCCAATGTCAGCAGCGATGCTGCTAACACCTGACCAAGCCGCCTGGCGGTCCTGATCAGCGGGTTCTGTTTCAGCTTCTGGGTCATGCTTTCATCCCGTTAGTGAGCTTTTGTAATTACATAGAGCACAGGCAGTGCCAACACTCATAACTCATTGATACATAATGTTTTTTGTCGTATTCATTCAGAGAATTAACAACTCGACAGAAAAAGACAGAGAATACCCGACCAAAGTTGTAAAGCTTTCGTTACGCACAACGAGCGCGACAGAAGTAACTAATTGATATTGAAAGATTAATAGGAATAACAAAGGTGTAACGCGACGGTGACAGCCGTAGTAATCAGCCCCATAGCTGTAAAGGCAGCATGATTACGACCCTGCGTGGCCAGCGCACAACGGCCGCGACTGCCCCTGCGCAGAAGACTGAGCTCGCTCCGGGCGCCCCCAGAGCACGCTGACAAACAGGCATTCAAGGAAGAAGCTTCGCGCCATATCAACGCGACAGACATCGCCACAAGCAGTGACTGAGGGGACTGGGGACAGACAGTGAAGGGGAAGCGAAAACACAGGCATAAAAAAACCCGCCAACCAGAACGGTGACGGGCACTCAGGACTACAACAGAAAAATCAGTGGTTAACTCTCGCTATCACTTGCCAGACCATGCTTACTCAGCAGCCGGTAAAGCGTCACCCGGGACACGCCCAGTTCACGGGACGTTCGGGAAATATTGCGGTTATTACGCGCCAGGGCATAACGAATCGTTTGTGCTTCAGCCTGCTCTCGTGCCTGTTCAAGCGTTATTACAAGACCATTATCAGTGCTGTCAACCAGCCCCAGGTCCATTGGCGTAATCATCCGACCATCACACATGACCAGCGCCCGGCGCACCCGGTTGATCATCTCTCGAACATTACCGGGCCAGCCATGGCCATGAATCGCTTCCAGCGCCTTGCGGGTAAAACCATTGACCTGCCGTCCCGCATCCACCTGAAAACGATTAAAATAAAATTTCGCCAGCAACTCGATATCTTCACCGCGATCACGCAACGGTGGTGAATGCAGATTCAGTACATTGAGGCGGTAAAACAGATCTTCCCGGAAGTTTCCCTCCTCAACAGCACGGGCCAGATCGATATGGGTTGCTGCCACCACCCGTGTCTTCACCGAGATGGACTGTGTGCCCCCGACACGTTCGATGGTGCCTTCCTGTAAAAAACGTAGCAGGTTCACCTGCATATCCAGCGGCAGATCACCAATTTCGTCCAGAAACAGGCTGCCGCCATGGGCCGCCTCAATCCAGCCGATCTTGCGCTGAGCCGCCCCGGTAAAGGCTCCCTTCTCATGGCCAAACAGTTCCGAATTGATCAGGTTTTCAGGTAAAGCGCCACAGTTAACGGCGACAAAAGGCCCATTCTTATTGCGTGAACGCTCATGTACCGCCCGCGCTATCAATTCCTTACCCGTACCACTTTCGCCCGAAATCAGCACCGGCGCATCCACCGCAGCCACCTTCCTGATCGACACAAACAGTGAACGCATATGTTCAGATGCGCCCACCATCTCATAATCATCAAATGACGGTTCTGCCTGACCCGTTTGACGCAGACATGCCATGCCATAGGCATGCCCCAGCGTAGAGAACAGCTGGGTCATGCCGGAGGCGATGGGCAAGGTGAAGTAATCGACAAAATTCTCATGGATAATGCGGCACAAGTTGCCCTGTTTGAGCGATTCCGAGTGCGCCAAAGCAACCCAGGCCACCCCTTCACGCTCAGCGAAAAGCTCTTCAGCATCAATAAGTTGCTTATTAAACCCGTCTATATGAACAAGCCCGACGCGGTACTGATTATCATCCAGCAGCCGACTTGCATGGCTAATATCAGATGCGGTATCAACCTGCCAGCCATTGGCACGTATGAGCCCACCTAGATCTTCCTGTTGCATCGATGGACGTACATATAACAATGCACGTACATCGTCTGCTGGTCCTGTCAAATCCGTCATTCGCCCCCTCCAGCCAGACAAACCCGAAGTAAGTTGACGACCTCAGCTTTCCGGTTAGAGAGAAGTTTAGACAGGTTTTCTGGAATTCGACAGAAACGCCATAAAGTGGCAATAATCTATTAGCATCACCTTGAAAAGCCCGCTATCACCGGGGATAGCCAATGATAGCGGGCTTTATAGCAGACAGGACTGATTAGACCGATGGAGAATTAGGACATGAAAAATAAGTCTGAAGATAATTGGCAGCTTCAGTATGGATATGCATGGAGTAAAGGCCTGATACCCGCTCTCGCCGCTAGCAATCAGGGTTTACCTACAGGTTGGTAGTATGAAAAATATTCACACTAGCACTCAGGCTGACAAAACATGACCGGCCCTCAAGCCCCTGCAATCTGGCTATTTCGGGAGAATAGCTGTCATCTTCGACCACAGGTCAATCACCCCTGAGGCGGAAAAACTATCCATTTCCGCCCCCCCCAAATCGCTTAATCAAGGTCGGGCCAGCAAGGCCGAAACCAACGTACTGGTACAGACTTCACCGTGATTCAGATAGCGCTCACTGTTCTGCTCTACCTGTACCAACTGGTAGCGATAGTTCACCATCAACCCGGCAGATTGCTGCAAACCCTTCTCCGAACAGTCGGCCAGCCAGTTCAGCTGCGCCATCTCGGCCCCGTTACTGAGGTGAAAGTGCGCGACAGGGTCCAGCGCCCGCTGCCCACGCCGCGCCTGGGCCAGATACCGTGCCGCCTGCTGCATCAGCGGCCCCCGCAAACTCTCTGCCAGATCAGCGTCCTGCCACCAGTGCGGCAGCACCAGCTGGCTATGCAGCGCCTTACAGCTATCGTCTTCCTGCACTGCCAGCCAGCGACTGAAACCCGGCACCGGTGATAAGGTCGCAAATTGCTGCAGATTACTGAATTCCCGCTGTAATAAGCCAACCACCCGTTTAATCAGGAAATTACCGAAACTGATTCCCGCCAGCCCCGGCTGCGCATTGGAGATGGAATAGAAAATCGCGGTATCAGCCTGATGCAGATCGAGAATTGGCGCGTCTTCATCCAGCAGCGCCTGCACACTGGTCGCCAATCCATTGACCAGCGCCACCTCAACAAAGATCAGCGGCTCGCCTGGCATATTGGGATGGAAAAAGGCAAAACAGCGACGGTCCGAGTCCAGCCGGTTTTTCAGATCTTCCCAGCTCTGGATTGCATGCACTGCCTCATAGGCAATCAGTTTTTCCAGTAACTCAGCCGACGAATGCCAGCTGATCTGTTCCAGCCGTAGCAGACCAATATCAAACCAGTGAATCAGCAAGCGCTTAAGGTCGGCTTCCAGTGCCGCCAGCGCGGGCTCTGCCTTGCGCAAGCGCAGCATCTCGGCACGCATATCGACCAGAAACTTCACCCCTTCAGGCAGCTCGGTAAATTGGCGTAACAGCTGCAAACGTGACGGCTCCAGCGTCCGTTGTAACTGCTGTCGCGCTTGCTGGCGCTCCAGCCCGACACTGCCGCGCCAGCCATCAATAGCCTGCTCAATCGCCTGATCATCACAGTCAAACTGCTCTGCCAGCTGCAGCAGAAAGCGACGACGCCCGTTATCATCCAGCAGCAGGTACGCCTCGCCCAGCTTTGCCGTGCGGGCGCGGGCCGCAATTTCACCCCCCTCCGCTTTCAGGCAGGCACGGAGCCAGTCATTGAGTACAGGCAGGTCTTCATCCGGCAGATCAGGCCGTAATTCAATGTCATCACTGCGGCTATCACCAATCCCATGCCACACCTTACGCAGGTGCTGCATCGTCCGATCAAGAAAGCTACTACCTGGTTGTACAGCCATATCCCTACCTCTCCGGCCTGTGGTCAGGCCACTCAGTTATCCCGACGGTACCAACCTGGCGGGGGTTTGCCAAGAAAACAGCTAAGTAGATACCCTTATATAAAATTGCATCTATCAATCTATTCCCGCTACTATGGCGAAAATCTGGTCAACACGGCCCTATGAGCTGACCCGT
>JAIBDV010000159.1 GCA_024686055.1 Neptuniibacter sp. | reverse complement strand
TCCAGCCACACTTTCATCTGACTAACCGACAGCGAGATCCGGCACGTGCCGATCAGTCACGCAAACGGGCGATACGCATATCCGCCGTCGACATATCACCCGGCAACTGAATGCTACCTGTTTTCTTCAGCGTTTTCGGGTCATGGATAGAAATATCACTGGAGGTGCCACCAACATACAGGCGGGAGCCATCGCGGGTCATATTAATGGTGTAATAAGTGTGTTCAAGGTCTTCAGTGGCCAGGGTTTTCTGCTGGCTGACACTGTGTTTGGACAGGTTATTAAATGCCCCGTACACGATGTCAGGATCATTAGGGTCGGTTACCAGATTAAAGAAGATAAATTCAAACGGCACCAGCTCGTTGGACTCCAGCTTGCCACTGGCCAGATCAATACGGTTCATCCCCCACCAGAACTCTGCTTTTTCCATCTCACCCGGTGCACCGTTCCACTTGATGGTGAAGTACGGCAGGATATATTCCCCGACATGTTCACCCTGGGCCTGCATGGCAAAGGCATCCGGGGCAACCCATTTATCTGCCGGGCGCTGCCAGTTCTGCAGCTTTTTCAACACCCGGATGTCACCGGTTTGCGGATCAATTGCTTTCAGATCAGCGCCACCGAGGATCACCTCACCGTTATCCATTGTGCCGATCTTGGTGATCCGCCGATCAACCGGGTAGAAACGCTTCGCCTTCGCATGCAGGCCATCCGCCGTGTTAAACACCGCCAGCCGAGGCTGCTGTACTTCAAACCGGTCCCGGTGTTTCACCACCGGATTTTGTACCGTATACAGTTCATTACCATCCGGGCTCAGGGCCAGTGAAATAATGGTTTTGACCTGCACATTTTTGTAGGACTGCCTGGCTGAGAACACCGTTTCACAGTTGGTGATATCAAAGCCGTACACATCTTCCCATTTATTGGTCAGCACATAGGCGATACGGCCATCCGGGGACGGCACAATCGAGTTAGAACCAAAGATGCCCGGAATTTTGCAGCTGCGCAGCAGCTTATTGGTTTCCACATCCACCACATGCAGCAGGTTGGGTCGGCTTGAAGTCAGCAGGTACTCTTTGCCTGCCACCATCGCCGTATCCCCGCTGCCAGTACTGGCGCAGCCACTGAGCAACGCCGTGCCTCCAAGCGCCAGGGTCATCGCGCTGGCTTTATACAAGTGCGTAAGTTTCATCCTCGCCTCCTCAGTCTTCATCCGGGAATACACTGTCGATCTGCCGCCAGTCTTCATTAGCCTTGGCCACATCCTGCGACCAGCCAGGGTGGGTGCTCATAGTGTCCGGCACCTGTGCAGGCCACCAGCAGGCATCGGCGCAACCATAAAGATCAGACTCCATCGGCTGACAGAGCGAGCCCAGCCCACCGAACGGGTCGACTTCCCAGCCAGGGTCATTGGTGGAGGTACAGCCAACCACCGTCTGCATAGCCACAACGTCTTCGGTAGTTCCGTCGGCCACAGCTTTATCCAGCAGCTGCGCCTTCTTATTAAACGATTTCAGATGCTTCATCTAAGCGCTCCTTCTTGGCGATACGTAGGTGTCGAAGAACGCCGGGTTCTCGACCATGATTTGCGAATACACCGCCACCCCGAAATCAACCCAGTCTCGCAGCAGGTCACAGTAGTGGTAGGACGGCGTCGTCGCATCGCCGTATTTCGCGTAACTTTCGTGATAGCAACCGCCAGAACAGATATTGCGGATGCGACAGGTTTCACAGCCGGTATTGCTGCGATCCAGACGCCCCTCAACAAAGGCCGCCAGCGCCGGTTTATCAATGCCATTCTCGACATCCCCGAACAGCGGCATTTCAGAGCCGGTAAAGCGATGGCACAGATTCAACCCGCCCTGGGTATCCACCGCCAGCAGGCCGACCCCGGCACCACAGGGCAGCTGTTTTTTATTGCCCTCATGCAGGTCCGTCATCAGCTGGTGCATATTGCCAAAGCCCATATTGCGGTGCGCCAGTGCTGCCTCCAGGTATTGCTGCCCCAGCCGTTTCATCCCAGCGAACACGTCCACCATCTCATCGGCAGTCAGGTTGAACGCCGTGATATCCCCGGATGTCACCGGACCAAAGCCAACCTCAGTGAAACCCAGCTCCCGGTGCAGGTGATCAAAGATAGTCTCCACATCGGTAATCCCCCGCGTCAGGGTGACCCGACAGCCCACCGGCCTTGCGCTGTAGCGCTCAAGCAGCATTTGCGCTTTGCGTCTAACCACCGCATAGGTGCCCTGCCCCCCCACCGTAATGCGGTTTTTATCATGCATGGCTTCAGGGCCATCCATGGAGACGGTCAGGCCAAAACGATGGTCATTGAAGTACTCGATCAACGTTTCATTCAGCAAGGTGGCATTGGTGGTCAGGGTGAAATCAACCTGTGCCTCCAGACTGGCAAAACGTTCCTCACAGTACGTCACAATCTGTCGGATCACCGGCATATGACTGAGCGGCTCACCACCGAAAAACACCACGTTATAGCGAGGCTGTCCGGGTGATTCCTGCAACAGCATTTCGACCGATTTTACTGCTGTATCGAAGCTCATCTTGTCACCCTGGGAGGGTGTAGTGAGATCTTCTTTATAGCAGTAGGTGCAGCTGAGATTACAGCCGGTATTGACGTTCAGAACGATGGTCGTCAGCGGGAAGTTTTTGACCGGTTTAGGCCTGGGGTTATAGCTGGCAACGGCACCACTGTCGTGGACAATTTCCAGAGATTTCAACTCTTCCAGGGTTTCTCTGACCGCCTGCGGCGAGACCCGGTCGGCAAAATGAGCCCGCAGCATTGGCGCGCTCAGATCACCTCGGGTTTCAAACAGTTCGATCAGCTCGCGGCCCAGCGGGTCCAGCTCGAACAGACTGCTGGAGGGCACATGAAACAACATACGACGGCTATCCACATCCACCAGATGCAGATTGGGCTTAACCAGTGTTAAAGACCCCATGGGGCACCTCACCTTGTATTTATTATTACGCCTGAGCACAGTGCCCGGTACGTAGTTCGGAGGTTGCTATCACGCTCGGATTTATTGCAGCAGTGACTTGATATAATCCTGCACCGTCACCAGCAGATGGGCCTGGCCCTGCTGCTCAGCTGTTGCGGTTTTCACGGTGGCGACCACCGCCAGCTGGCCCACGTTATTGGTGGACATCTTGCGCTCAGGATTCAGCCCGGCATCACCCGGCGTAAACACCCCATCGGCATCGATAGTCCCGGCATAGTCCAGATCTTTATCGTGTTCAGCCACCGCATCAAACGGCTTCAGACTCCAGCTGGCAGGCATATAACCCAATGCCAGATCATCATCGGTGCCCGCTTTGCCATCCTTACCGGCGGCATAGCCCAGCGCCCGATAGGCCGCTTTCACCTTCGCCTGCTTACCGCCATTACCGCCCACCCGGGCAATCGAGTCTGCGGGGACGACATCCACCCGTGCCAGCTGATCATATAACGCCACCTGCGTTGCAGAGCTACCGACCCGGATACGGCGCAGCCCTGGCTGAGCCCCCGACTGAGCGCTGACCTTCAGCACCAGCTGGGTCGCACTGCGTGATACCACCTGATCCAGCTTCAGCCCGGACGCCAGACGTACTTTGCCGGTCAGACCATTACCGGTCAGCGTCAGTGTGCGGCTCTCACCCTGACGAATATACGCCGGGCTGATGGCCAGGATAGCGGAGCGTCCAGCCTTGATGGCACTCAGCTCGCCGCCCATCTCCGTCGCGCCGCGTGGGAACATCCGCCCCTGCATCCGGCTGCCATCAGCAGACAGTGCCAGAACCTGACGCATTTTCACCCCGTCCACGGTCAGACTCGCCCGTAGCTCATAGCCGGTGTATACCACTGCGCTGCCCTGACCCGTCAACGGCGAGCCATCCGCGTACTGGCCACTGAGCGTCAGCCCATAGTGATCATCGCCTTTCGCATTCAGAGTCAGCGTGGCACTGAACTCACCTTTGCCCGGCAAGTAGCCAGCCACTGTCCAGCCACCCGCAGGTGCGGGCTTATCGGCCTGCTGCCACTGGTCCCAGGCGGTGCTCTTCAGTGGGAAGTCTGTTGCCAGTTGCGGCACCACATCGCTGACCGCCAGCTCAAACCAGGCCCGGTCACGGGACAGGGCATGGAATTCCAGCGTCGGGAACTGGCCCATATGGAAATGTACCAGCCGCTCCCACTCTCCTTCGCTACGCCGCTGCAGGGCAAAGCGCGCCCCTGAATGACAACGGGCGCACATCTCGGCGTACTGCGCTGGCGTGTCGTCCAGCACATTAGGGGTCTGTTCCAGCAGATAACGCTTGCTGGCTGTTTCTGCCGGGGCCAGCCCCTGGCTGTCCGCCAGATGCTTGATAATCGCCCGTCGCTCATCGGCAGAGAGACGCAAACCGCGCTGGCTCTGCATCCGGTTCAGGGTGGTCATCCAGCCTTCCGGGGTTTTACGCTGTTCACTGATACGGCTCAGGCCACCGTCAGCAGTGGGGGTATGACAGGAGGTACAGCGCTCCTGTAGCAGTTGCGCCCCCGTCTGCGAGGCGGATAGCGGCGCAGCCATCAGCCCTGCCAGTGCCAGCACACCACCACCCGACAGGGCGCGTTTGAGATTGTTATTCAAGGCCATCACTCCATGGAATTATTTTTATGGGTATTCACCTCGGCTCGGCCGACCGGACAGATCCAGCACGCTGACCGACGACACAACGCTACCGGCTGGCTGTAAATATAATTCTTCGCTTTTGTAGTAAGTTGTACACTGATGTAACCAGATGTAATGCAAACCCAGAATAAAACCCTAACTTTTTGTTTTTATTACATAAAAATCAAAAACAACCAACAAAGAGGCAGACTTTATGCGATTCCGTGCTGTTGCTAGACTGCCGCTACGACCTTCCGCTAACTCAGCAAAGAGCGCGCCAATGCAGTATGAAAATGCCCATATTCTGATCGTTGAAGATGATTTCGCCTCCCGCTCCTTGCTGGCCAGCTATCTGGAACAGGCCGGTTATCAGGTCAGTGAAACCGCTCAGGCCGACGACCTGGCCCACCAGGTCGTCAGTGAACAGATTGACCTGGTGCTGCTGGATATTAACCTGCCCGGCAAAGATGGCCTGACCCTGACTCGTGAGCTACGGGCGGTCAGCAAGGTGGGGATAATTCTGGTCACCAGCAGCGGCGATGAGATCGACCGTATCGTCGGGCTTGAACTGGGGGCCGATGACTACGTCACCAAGCCTTTCAACCCACGTGAGCTGCTGGTGCGGGCGAAAAACCTGCTCTGGCGAGTGCAGGACGGTCGAAACAGTAACCCGGAGGCTGCAACTTTATGGCATTTTGAAGGCTGGCAACTGGACGGCAGCAAGCGCCTGCTCAGCAGCCCCGAGCAGCAACAGGAGCGGCTCCCCGAAGGCGAGTTCAAACTGCTGCAGGCGCTGGTTAACGCTGCCGGTACTGTGCTGTCCCGGGACCAGCTGATGGATGCGATCCATGATCGCGAATGGACCCCGAATGACCGTTCGGTAGATGTACTGATCGGTCGCTTGCGGCGAAAACTGCAGGACAACCCCGCCGACCCGCACTTTATTCTCACCGCCCACGGTGCGGGCTATATGTTTGCAGGCGAGCTGAACTAGGTGCGCACTCTGGCGGGCTACCGCATCCTTCAGCGGCTGCAACAGACCCGCCATTACAGCCTTTATCAGGCTCAGTCGCTTGAGCAACAGCGCCCCATACTGCTGCGCCAGCTGCATGACGACAGCCAGCTACAGCGCTACGGCCATGAGCTGAGCCTGCTGCGTGAGTTATCGCCGCTGGCGGTCCTGCAACCTTTGCCCCGGCAGCCAGAGCAGAGCCCCCACATCAGCCTGTTTGAACCCGTCACCGGTCAGCCGTTAAGCACACTGCTAGCCAGCCCCGCCTTCAACTGGCAGCAGGGGCTGACTATCGCCCTGCAAATCAGCATACAGCTGGGGCGACTGCATGAAGCGGGTGTCACCCACAAACGGATCAACCCGGACAACCTCTGGTTCGACCCGGACACCCAGCAGGTCTGGTTGCTGGACCTGTCCCATGCCACCCGGCTCAACCGGGAGCAAGCAGGCTGGCACCACGTACAGCTGGCCGCCGACAGCCTGCCCTGGCTGGCACCGGAGCAGACCGGGCGGATCAACCGGGCAATCGACAGCCGCACCGACCTGTACAGCCTGGGCGCAACCCTCTACCAGCTGCTGACCCACCAGCCGCCGTTCATCAGCGATGATCCCGCCCAGCTGGTCCACGATCATATCGCCCGTCAGCCGCAGTCACCCGACCAGCTCAACCCGGCGATACCGACGCAGCTCGCCCAGGTTGTGCTGAAATTACTGGCCAAAGACGCCAGCCAGCGCTACCAGTCCTGTTCGGGGCTACAACAGGATCTGCTGCGCTGTCAGCAGAGCTGGCAACACAGCCGGTCGATCGAAATCTTTACGCTGGGTCAGCAAGACCCCTCCCGCCGCTTCACCCTGCCCCAGCAGCTCTATGGCCGGGACAGCACCCTGGCCGAGCTGCAGCAATACTGCCAGCAGGTGGCGAATGGCCAACAGCACAGCCTGCTGATAGAAGGTCAGCCAGGCATTGGTAAAAGCGCCCTGGCCCATGAGATCCGCCAGCAGGTGCACGAGCTGAAAGGACGTTTTTTCAGCGGTAAATTCGACCCTTTCCAGCGCAACCGCCCTTATTCGGCGATCGTCCAGGCCCTGCAGAGTCTGATCCGCCAGTTGCTCACCGAATCACCACAGCAGCTG
>JAIBDV010000023.1 GCA_024686055.1 Neptuniibacter sp. | reverse complement strand
TGTGCACTTGGCGCTTCATCTGCACTGGCTTCTTCGTCACTCAGAACAAAGCCACCACCAACAGAGTAATAAATAGAGTCCAGTACAATGATGCCTGCCGCGTCATACGCCTGAAAACGCATACCGTTCGGATGCTTGGGCAGCGACTCACCAAAACAGAATGGCACCTGGGTGTCGGCATCGAAATCGATCAGCTTCTCACCCGCCAGGTTCAGCTGTTTCGTTTCACGAATCTGCTGTACATACACTGGCACTTTATCGGGATCGACTGAATCAGGCGCTTCACCCATCAGTCCGACCATCGTCGCGATATCGGTTGCGTGACCTTCACCGGTCATGGCCAGCGAGCCATAGAGGCTGACTTTGACAGCCGTCGTGCTTTCAAACTTCGCTGTGTCTTTCAGCTCCGCCAGAAACCGATTGGATGCCACCATAGGCCCCACCGTGTGGGAACTGGATGGTCCGATACCGATTTTGAACAGATCAAAGATACTTAAAAGCATTACTTGAAGCCTCCAACATTATTATTATCATTCTCGTCAGGCTGCACCTCACAGCTCACTGACAAGGGGTCGACACACACCTCTAGATGGGCATATCTGGACCCTGTTTCGCGCTGGTCCGAATCAACTTGAGATGCAGACTAGCAACAGATTTCCATTTGAGCAACAAAAATTTCCTATAGGAAACTTCGTTTTCTGTTCCGGGAAACATATACTGTTAGCCAGACACCCAGAAAACGCATATATACAGAGAAAGCTGCCCCCTCCATTCACGAGGCAGCACCCGGAGATCACAATGGCCGATATATCCCCACTGATGGTGGATGAACAGAACAGCAACCCCCAGATGTCACTAACACGGGCAGAGACAACACTGTCGCCCATGGAGCTGGGTAAACGTGTTCGCGAAATCCGCCAGAGCCAGAACCTGACCCTGGAAGAAGCCAGCAAACTGACCGGCCTGGCCCGCTCCACCCTGTCCAAAATAGAGAACGAACAGATCTCACCCACCTTTGTTGCGGTACAAAAGCTGGTACAGGGGCTGGGCATCAACATCCCTCAGTTGTTTGAGCAACCTGACAAACAACGCAATCAGGCCTCTGGTCGCCGCGACATAACCCGCGCAGGCGAAGGCAAGCCGCACCCGACACCTACTTACGAACACGAACTGCTCTCTTACCAGCTTAGCCGTAAAAAGATGCTACCGTACCGCACCAGCGTGCGCGCACGCAGCTTCGACGAATACGGCGACTGGGTACGCCACGACGGCGAAGAATTCCTTTATGTATTGAGTGGCTCACTGCTGTTCTATACCGAGTTTTACGAACCGGTCGAGCTGAACGAAGGCGACTCCGCCTACTATGACTGCGACATGGGCCACGCCCTGGTATCAACCAGCGAAGCCGATGCTGTCGTCCTGTGGGTTACCGCCTGACCACGCAGCAACCTGCCGCCGCCCGTTCTGCGGGCGCTGCAGACAACTCAACATCCCCGCATGACAAATCACCCGGCAAAAAAACAAAATTACAGGTTGCATTAAGTTTCCCCATCCTCTAATTTTGTTTCCTATACGAAACACGCTCTCTAAAGGTAGATTCGAAACCGCGTTAACAAACGCAGGTTAACTGACATCCTCCAGATACATTTATAAGTCAGCGACATCTACCCTTATAGAAAGCGTCGGGGGTAAACGTTTTCAGGGCTCCCTGCCTCAACGCAGCGCTGCGATCGGCGTCTCTGTTGCTGCCAGGGTGATTGCACACTCAATCACCCGGGCAGGGCCTGATTCAACTTAATAACAACACTGAAAAGAGAAACAACAAGATGTCAGATACTCTGCTGAAAACACCACTGTTTGATCTTCACGTAGAAATGGGCGGTAAAATGGTACCGTTCGCTGGCTACGAGATGCCTGTTCAGTATCCGCTGGGTGTTAAGAAGGAACACCTGCACACCCGCGATGCAGCTGGCCTGTTTGATGTTTCTCACATGGGTCAGGTTCGCCTGCGCGGCGCTAATGCTGCTGCGGCGCTGGAAACCCTGGTGCCTGTCGACATCATCGACCTGCCGGTTGGCAAACAGCGTTACGCTGTTTTCACCAACGACGACGGCGGCATCACGGATGACCTGATGGTTGCCAACCTTGGCGACTGGATCTACGTTGTTGTTAACGCGGCCTGTAAAGAGCAGGACATCGCCCACATGCGTGCCAATCTGGGCGACGACGTTGAAGTTGAAGTACTGGACGATCGTGCACTGATCGCTATCCAGGGCCCTAAAACAGCAGAAGCCCTGGCCCGCATCCAGCCTGCCGTGAACGACATGGTATTCATGGATTCCCGTGAAATGCAGATCGACGGTGTTGACTGCCTGATCTCCCGCTCCGGCTACACCGGTGAAGATGGCTACGAAATTTCCATTCCGGCTGCCGACACCGTTCGCCTGGTTAAACTGTTTCTGGAACAGCCAGAAATCGAAGCCATCGGCCTGGGCGCACGCGACTCTTTGCGTCTGGAATCCGGCCTGTGCCTGTACGGTCACGACATCGACACCACAACAACACCGGTAGAAGGCAGCCTGCTGTGGGCAATCTCCAAAGTACGTCGCGCTGATGGCGAACGTGCTGGCGGCTTCCCTGGCGCAGATAAAATCTACGCTCAGATCGCCAACAAAGACTACAGCCGCAAACGTGTTGGCCTACTGGGCGAAGGCCGCGCACCGATCCGTGAAGGCGCCGAACTGTTCAACGCTGATGGCGAAAAGATCGGCATGGTAACCTCCGGCAGCTTCGGTCCAACCATTGGTAAGCCCGTTGCGCTGGGTTACGTTGCCACGCAATACAGCCCACTGGAAACAGAAGTGTTTGCAGAAGTTCGCGGTAAAAAGCTGCCGATGAAAGTTGCACGTGCACCGTTCATCGAACAGCGTTACTATCGCGGCTGAAAATTACACCCTAAGTTGTAATTTTCAGTCAGTATCAGCCAGCGCCCGCGCTGGCTGATTGTTTATGATCCACTCCCCTGCACACTGGAGACCCTTATGGAGCTTATCCCGTTAACTGAACTCAAAGGCGAATCGAAAATGTCACGGCTCAAACAGAAGCCGGACCCGGAGCGCCCACGCCTCAGAAAACCGGAGTGGATTCGCATCGACGCGCGCACCAATGCCAAAACCGTTGCCAACGTGAAAAAGCAACTGCGCAGCACCAAATTACACACCGTTTGCGAAGAAGCCTCCTGCCCCAACCTGGGCGAGTGCTTCAGCAAACGTACGGCTACCTTTATGGTGATGGGCGCTATCTGCACCCGTCGCTGTCCGTTCTGTGATGTTGCCCACGGCAAACCGATGCTGCTGGACCCCGAGGAGCCTTTGCACGTAGCAGAGAGCACCCGTGATCTTGGCCTGCGTTACGTGGTAGTCACTTCAGTTGACCGTGACGACCTGCGAGACGGTGGCGCAGACCACTTTACTCAGGTTGTCCGTGAAACCCGCAAAATGAACCCCGACACCAAGGTAGAAATTCTGGTTCCAGACTTCCGTGGCAAACTTGACCTTGCACTGGAAAACCTGAAAGAACATACCCCCGATGTTCTGAACCATAATATGGAAACCGTGCCACGCATGTACGACCGCGTACGCCCGGGCGCCAGCTACGAAAACTCCCTGAACCTGCTGCGTCGCTATAAAGAGATGCACCCTCAGGTCACCACCAAATCCGGCCTGATGGTTGGCCTGGGTGAGACCGAAGAAGAGATGGTTCAGGTGATGAAAGATTTGCGGGCACAGGACGTTGGTATGCTCACCATCGGCCAGTACCTGCAGCCGACCAAGCACCACCTTGCGGTAGAAGAATATGTAACACCGGCTCAGTTCAAGCGTTACGAAGAACTGGGCTATGAACTGGGCTTCGAAAACGTTGCCAGCGGCCCAATGGTACGCTCGTCCTACCATGCTGACATTCAGGCCAGCCACAGCACCGTTGAACAGTTCAGCCCCGAAAAAGAATAACCAGCAATACCTGAACCGTCGGGCTGGATGCCCTGCAACGCATCCAGCATCGACTCCCTCTGATATCAGTGCCAGCCTGCACAAGTACTGTAGCCTGGCTGAGGACACGCAAGACTATGTCTATCTACACAGTGGTTTCCCACGAGCAGCTGGAAACCTACCTCTCCCTCTATAACGTTGGCACACTGCAGAGTTTTCGCGGTATTGAGGCCGGTGTAGAGAACACCAACTACTTCGTCACCACCAGCCACGGCGAGTTTGTACTCACCCTGGTGGAATCCGTTGGCGTTGAAAAACTTCCCTTTATTCTCGGCTTTGTCGACCACCTTGCCAGCCGTGGCATGGAATGCGCTCAGCCCGTACACCTGAACACCGGCGAACTGTTCGGCGAACTCAATGACCGCCCTGCCGTCTTGATGAACCGCCTGGCAGGCGGCCCACTGGACATCCCGACGCTAGGCCAATGCAAAAGCATCGGCGCCGCCCAGGCCCATGCTCACCAGCTGGCAAGCGAGCTACCTGCCGACCAGTACACACACCTGCACCAGTGGTGCACCGAAACAGCCGCCCCTATTTTGGAAAAGCTGGACGCCAGCCAGAAAGACCTGCTCCAGCACGCGCTGATGGACGCTGGCAACATTCCCTGGACCAACCTGCCAACCGGCCCGGTACACGCCGATTTATTCCCGGACAACGCCCTGTTTGATGGCGAGAGCCTGTCCGGCTTTATCGACTTCTACCACGCCTGTAGCGCACCCTACCTCTACGATCTGTGCGTTACGCTGAACGCCTGGTGCTACGACGAAGAGGCCGGAAAGTACGATCAGGACAAAGCCGACGCCCTGCTGGCCGCCTACCAGGCTACACGCCCGCTAAATGAAGAAGAACTGCAAAGTCTGGCCGCTATGCAGCAGGTGGCTGCACTACGCTTCTGGCTGTCACGGCTGCGTGACAAGTTATTCCCGAAAGAAGGTGAGTTTATTACGGTGAAAGATCCTGTCGGTAAGCAAAGCCTGCTGGAAACACTGCGTAACGCCTGACACCAGACGCACCACCCGGACAGTGACTGAATTGCTCAGCACTGCCCGGGCAGCACTTCATATCAGATCAACGCTGCACCACTCTTTCAAAGCCCTAAAAAGTACACAATATGTATTTTGTATAATCTACGAATATGTATTTTCTGGCCTCGCATCGGGTACACACCAAACCCTGTCAGCCCGATTCAACCCGGTTACGCCCTTTTTCCTTGGCCCGGTATAATGCTGCATCCGCCCGGCCGATCAATTTTTCGATACTATCATCCGTCTGGTACTCGGCCACCCCGAAGCTGCTACTCAGCTCGGTAACGGGCAATACATCCAGCTCAAGTACCTCAACGCGTAACTTATCAGCAACGAGGCAGGCCTGCTTTACCGTAGTTTCGGGCAATATCACCACAAACTCTTCACCGCCCCAGCGCCCCGCAATATCGACCTCGCGCACCGCCTTACGCAGCAACTCACCCATTTTAATCAGTACCTCATCACCCGTCGGATGGCCCCAGGTATCATTAATCCGCTTAAAGTGATCCAGATCCATCAACACCACCGAGAACGGCCGCCCATAGCGCCGGGCAACCCCCAGCACGCGCTCAAAGAACTGATCCAGCCGCAACCGATTACTCAGCCCGGTTAACGCATCGGTACTGGACAGCCGCCGCAGCTCGGTGTTCTTCGCTTCCAGTTGTTCCGTACGCTGAGCGATCCCCTCTTCCAGCCGACTGTTCCATTCATTCAGCTCAAGATTTTGACGCCGCATCCGACGCTGATAGCGCTGCAACAGACGTGAGGTGTAACGTGCCACCAGCAACGTGCCAGCAAAAATCACCAGCACAAACACACCAACGGCCAATAGCGCCCGCCTGATACCAGCATCCACCCGCTGGCGCAGCGCCTGCTGTTCAGCCTCAGCGGCATGCACAGCATCCTCGACATACACCCCTGTCGCCACCACCCATCCCCAGCGGGAATACGGCCGGGCGAAACTGATCTTGTCTTCCAGCACCTCACTTTCAGGACGATGCCAGCGATACTCAACAAAACGCCCTTCGGGCGTATGCCCAGCCTGAATAAAACTATCTTTCAGTGCCTGGTCTTCTGTATTTCGCAATGTACAGACAGAGCGCCCCACCAGCGCCGTATCCATCGGGTTCATCAGGTAATTGCCATCTGCATCATAAACAAACAGATAGCCGTCATCCCCATAACGAAACTCACTCAGGCGCTGCAACAACTGCTGCTTAAGGCGCGCCTCAAAACGGTCCAGTCGCTGTACAGCCGCCAGCACCAGCCCCTGTTCATTCAGTCGGGTTACGTACAACAGCGCATCACTGCCATCGACATAATCCGCCAGCTGCACGAAACCGCTCTGCTTCCCGGACAGCGGCTCCAGCAGCGCACCCGCAGCCGTTGATATTTCTAGCGCTGACCCGGGGGACAGCAGCATCGGCTTCAACACCCCGTTATCTGCAGGCAGACGGTATAACTCATAAAAACTGTCACCCTGATCAAAACTGAAGCTGGCCAGATTTATCTTCACCAGCTGGTCCAGCGTCTCCCAGCGCACCTTACCCCGGTACTGCTCATGCAGCTTTTCAATGGCTATCTTGGCCGACTGTGTTCGCTCACGCAGCGCCCGCCGCATCATCTGCTCTGCATCAGCATGGCTGGAAGCCAGGTGACGGATAACCTGACTCACCTCACGGCGAAGGTTATCCCGGCTCTGCTCCAGCACCGCATTCTCGACCACCTCAGCTTCCAGCTGCATGGTTTCATGCTGATGGGTCACAAAGATATAACTGACCAGCAGCGCCACCAGCAACACACTGAGCACGGGAATGGCAACAATCAGCAAGGGAAGGAAACGCTCTTTAGGCGGGGCGTTAGAGATAGACACAGGGCAATCCAGCAAATAACAGATTTAAGACGACAACCAGGCACCGTTCGATATCAGGCCAATCAGTACAGCCCGTAGACAACAACCATTCAGGCTACCGCACATCTTAACCATAACGATCATTACGCTATATTTCGGCAGGAAAACAGATATCAAAAACCACGGTTAAGCATAAATACAGGCAGCGTAAGCATTGCCGGTCTTTTTAACGGACATTCATTCAATATGCAAGAAAGATGGCATAAATGCCCCTTAATAACTGGATTACTGGTGCCCACCTGGCAGCAGACACCTTGTCCCGACGACCACACAGGCACCGGGACACGTAGCTCAATAATCAGACTTTAAGGTGCCGTTGCAGCATCTCAGGACCATTATCTTTGTTTAGCGGTTTAAAGATAAAACCGGAAATCCCCAACTCTTTACAGGTGGCAACCATCTCATAGTCAGTCACCGAGGACAGCATTACAACTGGCAGCTCCGGCTTGATCTGGCGAATTTTCGCCAGCGCCTCGTCACCGTTCATCTGGTCCATCACCACATCCATAAAGACAAAATCGACCGCCTGTTCAGCGGCAATCTCTACCGCCTCGGTGCCGTCACTGGCTTCAATAATGGTGCCGTAACCCAGCTCATTCAGGAACCGCCGGATCGCTTTGCGGATCAGTGAACTGTCGTCCACCAGCAGAATGGTACTTTCAAATGACAGCCGCGTCTGATGGGTATTTTCAATAGCAACGGTGGGCGCCTGACGCGTCTCGGCTGCGGGCGCGCCTTTCGCCTCGGCGTCGTATTTCACATCCCGCACCAGCAGATTGAAGTAGTAGCGCCCAACGCCTTCAATAAAGATTGGCACTGTCACAATCTGTTTCACACCGACCAGGTATTTATCCATATCTTCCAGCGTCATCGCACAATAGGGCGCAGAAAAATCAAAGCCCAGATTATGCTTGCTGAGAAAATCGGTCGCCCGCCCGACGATGGTGTTACCCCATTCTGACAACGCCTTACTCAGCTCTTCATTCACTTCTTCATGGGCAAACGTTTCACCCAACATGTAGCTGCACACCTCGTTACCAATCGCCACAGCCGTTTCAGAGTAGTGATGCATCAGCACCACACCATCCAGGCTACCCTTCATATCAGAACAAACGGCATAGCCTTTGAATCGAAACTGATCCACTTCATCCATAAACGGCTCACCGGCAGAACCCTCAAGGCTGGTCATACTTTTGAGGCTGGCGATGGACTCATTTACAAATGGGTGGAGCGCTACTTTGAAAATAGTATCAACGGACATCGTGCTTCCCTTACGAGTACTTATTGTTATTAGGCGCAATAATTTTACCGCCCACCAACCTAGCATCCACGTGCAGGAATGCAACTTTTCCCTGCCTGGCCAGTGACACCTGTCAAAAACAGCTGTTTAAATCCATAAAAATCGACAAAATTTAACTTTCCGCGCGCCGAATCGGCTGAGTCATTTCACCCAAAAGTTCTATTTAGCGTATAATTCGCCGCCATAATTCTGTGCACGACTGACGATACCCATTGAGGAACGATTGAATGAAGTTTTCATCCCTGGACCTGGCACCTGATCTACTGCGCGCGCTGGAAGCCTGTGGTTATCGTCAGATGACACCGATTCAGCAACAGGCGATCGTGCCAGCACGACGCGGCAAAGACCTGCTGGCCAACGCCCAGACCGGCACCGGTAAAACCGCTGCCTTTTCTGTGCCGATCCTGCAGCGCATGATCGACGATCCAAAACCGACGCAACCCGGTAGCGCCCGCGCCCTGATTCTGACACCCACCCGCGAACTGGCGGAGCAGCTGGCCGAAAGCATCAAAGAATACGCCCAGTTCCTTGAGCTGAGCATCGTCGCCGCCTTCGGTGGCACCAACACCCAGGGCCAGGCCAAAAAAATGGCCGCCGGTATCGATATCCTGATCGCCACCCCTGGTCGCCTGCTGGAGCACGTGACTCAGTGCAACATCAACCTGGGCAACGTTGAATTTGTGGTGCTGGACGAAGCCGACCGCATGCTGGACATGGGCTTTATCACCGATGTACAGACCCTGATGCAAGGCACGGCCGCCAAACGCCAGACCCTGCTATTCTCTGCCACCAACTCTGCTGCAGTGAACGAGCTGGCGCAGCAGATTCTGACCCGCCACGAAACCATCCGCGTAGCCAAACAAAACGCCACCGCCGATACCGTGGAACATGTGGTGTACCCGGTAGAAGAGCGCCGCAAAGCCGATCTGTTCGCTGAGCTGATCAAAGAACAGAACTGGTATCAGGTACTGGTGTTTACCAGCACCAAACAGCAGGCCGACGAGCTGCTGATGGACCTGAAAATTGATGGCATCAAAGGTGCTGTCTGCCACGGCGACAAAGCCCAGGGCGCTCGCCGCCGCGCACTGGCCGATTTCAAATCCGGCAAGCTGCAGGTACTGGTTGCCACCGAAGTCGCTGCCCGTGGTCTGGATATTCAGGGGCTGGAGCACGTCGTCAACTACAACCTGCCCTGGCTGCCGGAAGACTACGTACACCGTATTGGCCGTACCGGCCGTGCCGGTCAGAAAGGTAACGCCATCTCCTTCGTCAGCCGCGAAGAAGAACGCGCCCTGGACGCCATCGAACACCTGATCGGCTACCGCATCAAGCGCATCCGCCGCGACGGCTTCGAAGTCGGCAACCGTGACCCACTGCGTAAACGCGTCGCCAGCACCCGTGGCCCACAACGCCGCAACAAAGCCACTCAGACCCAGGTGAAGGCTAACACCAACACCCAGATCCGCGCCGGCGGGCGTCGTAAGAAGAAGTAAGACCTGACGCATACTCCTCGCGTCCGGCCGCCGTGCCTGACGCGAGGATACCTCGCTGCTACAGATCCACCAGACTCATCACTCCCCCCAAACCCCCACCCGATCCAGCTGACCACCCTCATCAATCACCAGCACTTCGGCCTTACCCGGTACCCGAAGTGGCCACAGCACCAGCTGCCCTGACTTCGCACTCGCGATACGCTGACCATTGAGATACCAGTGCCGTAATCCCTGTCCACCTTCACTGTTGAGCTGCAACATGGGCGGCTGGTGACTGCCTGGGGCCTGGCGCAGGCGAGTGCCGTTTTCCAGCCCGACAATTCGCAGCGGGGCGGTGGCAGCGTTATGTTGCTGGGTGCGGCAGCTGGAACTCCAGCCAGGTATCAGCTGAGCCCGGCGTTGCGCTCTGGGCAGCCAGGGCTCCAGCGCCAGTGGCCAGCGCCATTGCCGCTGACGGCTTAGAGGCCCGCTGCTACAGCCAGGTACAACACGCTCCCCCTGAGCATTGATCCAGTAGTCCAGTTGCAACCGGGTGCCCAGCGGAGCATCCGGGCTGATCAGAGTAAGCGGTGCTGTGTCGCTGAGTAGCAACGCCTGTTGTGGTTGAGCACAGGACTGACCAGGTTGCTGGCGCTGGCCGCCGGGCCAGCAGATGGTCGCGCGGCTGATGCTGGCGGCCAGCGGAGGGGCTGATTGTGTCGGTAGCAACGCGCTGAGCTGGCGCAGCAGCGGCACGGCAGTATTGCGGCCATAGAAACCCGGTAACGGCGTGCCATCTGGCCTGCCCACCCAGACGCCCAGGCTATATTGCTGACTGACCCCCACCGCCCAGCTGTCACGAAAACCGTAGCTGGTGCCGGTTTTCCAGACCATCGCGGTCGGCTTCAAACGGCTGAGCCGACTGCCCCGTGCTGGTGGTGGTTGCAGCATCTGGTGAACCAGGCTGGCGGCTCCGGGGCTGAGCAGGTAACGCGCCTGCTTGTGTATATCCGACAAAATATCGGATTGACGGTAACGCAACGGCAAAACCTGACCACTGCCTGCAAGCGCCCTATAACCAGCCACCAGTTGCGCCAGTGACAACCCGCCGCCGCCAAGAATCAGCGCTGCGTTCGCCTTTCCCCCTGGAATGGATAATGCCATGCCTGCATTACTGAGCCGGGCGCTGAACTGATGCACGCCAAGGTGCTCCAGCAGATTAACTGCCGGAATATTCAGCGAACGACGCAGCGCCTGATCCGCCCGTACCGGACCACTGAAGCCACCACTAAAATTACCCGGCTGATAGGCCAGCCCGAACCGGGGCGTGTCACTGAGCAGCGACGCGGAGTGGATCAGCCCGGCATCAAGGGCCATGCCATACAGAAAGGGCTTGAGGGTAGACCCTGGCGAGCGCTGCGCCTGCACCATATCAACATGACCAAAGCGGCTGGCATCCTGAAAGTCAGCGCTGCCAACATAACTGAGCACTGCGCCATCGCGGTTATCAATCAGCAACGCAGCAGCAGAACTGGCGTTCGGCAAGCTACGGCTATAATCCCGTACCCGGCTGGCAAACTGGCGCTGCAGATTGCCATCCAGTGTGGTCTGAATCAGTCGCTGTTGCGGGTAATGCTGCACCAGCTGCCGGGCCAGCAGCGGCGCATCACGCGGCGGGCTGGGCGCACGCCCATACACCATTTCCTGGCGGGCTTCAGCGACCCGCTGGGCAGGCCAGATCTGTAAGGTTGTCAGCCGGTTTAGTACTTTGTCCCGCGCCCGCTGTGCCCGTGCCGGATAACGATCGGGCCTTAACCGACTCGGAGCCTGGGGCAACACAGCCAGCAAAGCAGCTTCGGCATCGGTCAGTGCGCTAGCGGGTTTATTCAGATAGCTGTAGCTGGCCGCCTGCACCCCTTCCACAGTGCCGCCAAAGGGGGCCAGATTCAGGTAGAGAGTCAGAATTTCAGATTTGCTGAGTTGCCATTCCAGCTGCAGGGTACGCAGCAGCTGTTGCAGTTTGCCCGCAAAGGTCCGCCGATGCGGATGCAGAATACGCGCCACCTGCATCGATAGCGTGGAGCCACCGGAGATCACCCGGCCACTGCGCAGGTTCTGCACACTGGCCCGAATCAGCGCCAGCGGGTTTATCCCTGGGTGCCACCAGAACCAGCGATCTTCATAGCCCAGCAGCGCCTCCAGATAAGCGGGGCTGACCTGCTCCACCGTCACCGGATAGCGCCAGACACCACGGGCATCAGCAAATGCCCGCAGTGGCTGACCGTCGCTATCGGTTACCAGCCGGGCAAACAGCTGCTGCTGATCGGGCAACGCCAGCGGAAAAGCTTTGTTCAGCCCCCACAACGCTGCCAGCAGACTGAGGATGGCACAGCAGACAACAGCAGTCCGCCTCAGTCGCCGGTTCACGGCTGATCGGTAACCGACTCAGCAGCCGGGGTCGGGGCTGGCTCAACGGCTGGCGCAACGGGCTGACTTGCCTCCGGCTGGATAATCTCCACCCGGCCACCGGCTTCACTGATCGCCCGGCGATCGGGCCGGTACATATCTTCCAGCATCACCGGCGGGATCTGATAACTGCCCGGGGTAACGGCACGCATGAGGTAGAACAGCCGCTGGACAGTGCCATTACCCAGTTCCAGCGCTGCGACATAGCGGTCATCCCGATACGCCTGATAGGCCGGTGGATTGCGTTGCAGCAGGCTAAGTACATCCGCTTCATCCCCTTCCAGTCGCAGCCCTTCCAGCCCAACCGCATGGGCCAGCGCCGGATTTTCCAGCTCGAACCCGGCAGGCAGTAAATCGACCAGCAGACTGTCCGGCGTACGCTCTGCCGCTTCCAGAATCAGCTCCACCAGCACCAGCTCACCCACATCCAGCCGGTCCATGGTGCGCGGACTGCCATCAGGGTGGTAGAAGTTACGGCTGACCGCCAGCTGCTCACTGACCGGCGCAGGAGCTGTGCCACTCAGCCCCTGGCTGGTCAGGTTCAGATACAGCGGCTGCTTGCTCTGGTTGACCAGGCTGATCGCCTCGGCCAGAGCAGCAGGCTGCAGGATTTCCTGCCAGCGGCCTTCACCGGTTACCCGGATTTGCTCACCGCCACGGCTCAGGTCAATCTGCCAGGGCTGACCTTCTTTACGCTGCAGCACCTGACCGGCTTCATACAACGCGGCGCGGGTCTGGGTGCTGAACCAGCGCTGTCGCGGCATCCGTTCCATCAGCGTCAGCGCCAGCTGACTCTGCTCAGCGGCGTACTGCGGCCCCAGCTCATCCAGCAACACTATCATCGCGGCAATATCCCGCTCAGCACTGCCGTAATCGCCCAGATAGCCTTCACTGCGCGGCAGGCTCAACGCCTGGCGCACGGCTTCACCGGCACGGCGCTGATCGCCCATTTTTTGCAGTGCCAGCGCCAAATGCATCACTGGCAAGCCGCTGGCTGCCTGGTCGCGCTGCTGGTCAAACAACTGGCGCAACTGGCCCAGCGGTGCCCGCTCCTGCCCGGCCAGCACGTATCCGGCATAGGCCCGGTACGCAAGGCTGTAATGACGCGGGTTCTCACTCCAGCGCCCTTCCGTGCGAGGGCTGGCCAGGTAATGATGCAGACGGGTAATCGCTTTGGCGAGCACGGTGTCAGACACCTGTACGCCCTGGGCGCGCGCCTGCAGCAGAATGTCGGTGGCATAAACCGTCAGCCAGTGCTCTTCCGCCGAACGGTTATCCCAGAGGCCAAAGCTACCGTCTTCGCGCTGTAGCTCACTGAGCCGGGCCACCGCTTTATTCAGCCACTGACTACGCTGTTCCATGCTCAGCTGTGCGCTGTCCTGCTGCTGCCACAACAATGGTAAAGCACGGCTGGCGGTCTGCTCCAGGCAGCCATAGGGGTAGCTGAGTAACTGTTCCAGCTGGGTCTGCACCGGCAGCTGTACACTGCTGGCCAGGTTCAGCCGAGCCTTGCGGGCGCTGGCAATGGACTGCGTCAACACCGGGCTGGCCAGAGTCCATTGAGCACCGGGGGCCAGCGCCTGATAGCGGGTTTCCGTCAGCGCAGGCCAGGCCGCGCGGATCGGTAAACGCCATTGGCGGCTCAGCGGCTCGATCGTCTTATCGCCCGCCTCGCTGTTCAGGCTGCTCACCTGGAGCTGCAGCTGAGCTTCAGCCTGTTGCCCCTGCGGCGTATCGCCCGCCGTCACCACAAAGCGCAGCAGCGTTTTCTCTCCCGCCGCCAGGTTCAGCTGACGATGGCTGCCAAGCAGGCTCAGCGGGCCATTGCTGGTCAGCTTGATATCCAGCGCCTGCGGCGCACCGCTCTGGTTACGCAGTTCCAGCGCCACCATCGCCTGGTCGCCCCAGGCCATAAACCGTGGCATTGCCAGCTGAGTAATCAATGGCGCTGCGACCGTCAGCGGCTGTTCGGCACTGCCGACCGCAGTATCGGACCAGGCCAGTGCCATCAGTCGCAATTCACCATTGAAATACGGCAGTGGCAACGGGATTTCCCCCTTGCCCTGCGCATCCAGTTTTACCGGGCCACTGAACAGCGACACGATTTGCACATCCGCCTGGGGCTGCTCACCACCCCGGCTAAGGTCCGCATCCCCGCCAAAGCGCTGGCGGGCCTGCGCCAGAGCGTTGATCTCCACCACTTTGTGGTACATATCCCGCGCATCAACCGTATAACGACGGGGGCCGAAGAACGCGGTAAAGGGGTCTGGGGTGGTAAAGTTATTCAGGCTAAGAATACCGCTATCTACCGCCGCCAGGGTTAGCCAGCGCTCACTGTCTGTCGGGGTAACGCCACTGATCTGCACGGGCACTTGCAAGGTCTGGTCCGGGGTCACCCGCTCCGGCAGATCAATCTCGATCGCCAGTTTGCGGTCTTCACGGTCCAGCGGCAGGTGAATCAGCCCCATGGCACGAGTCGGGGTGACGGCATCGCTGCCCTCACCCGCCGGGCGCAGCACCAGCGCCGACAGGTAAAGATCATGACGGGGCTGATCCTGAGGGACTGGCAGTTCAAATTCTGCACCGTTTTCCGGCAGACTGACCCGGCGGGACCAGAGCAGCTGATCTCCGCTTTCCAGCATCAGCAACGCCTCTCCGGCACTGGGCGCGGTCACTTTCACCCGCGCGGTGTCACCGGCTTTGTAGGCCGCTTTATCCAGCACCAGATTGACCTGATCAGGCCGTACGGCAGCACTTTGCTGGCTTTGCTGCCAGTTACTGTACCAGTCTTCCCCGGCATGAAAGCGCAGGCTGGTCAGCTGATCGCTGCCTGGCTCGCGTACATCCAGTCGATACCAGCCCCAGTCTACCGGTAGCTCGATCTGGGCCGGAGTCTTGCCATCGAGCTGCACCAGCTCACTGGCCACCGGATAGGCTTTGTCGCTCCACTGGTAATGCCAGCCGCGCTGGGTGTTGTAGCTCCAGAAGTACTGGCGCTCCTCGCGAATCAGCTTGACGCTGAGCTGCGCTGCCGACAGCTCACCATTAACGTCACTGCGGATCAGCTTGAACGCCGCTTTGCTGTTGCGGGCCGGATTACCACTGAAGCCAGGCTTGATCCCCAGCGCTGTAGTTTGCGGCCAAAGCAACGCATCGTAATACCGGTTAATCGCCCGCCCTCCACTCTCATACAGGCTACCACTGAGGCGCAGTTGCATAGGTGAGCTGTAGTTATAGCGCGCAGGCTTGACGGCAACATCCGCCCGGCCCTGGCCAT
>JAIBDV010000214.1 GCA_024686055.1 Neptuniibacter sp. | reverse complement strand
GTTTGGAGTATTCGTCCCACAGGGACTCACCCGCTTTGGTCCAGGCAGCTTTATCAGCAGCGCTTGGTACCGGGCTCCATTTCATGCCTTTGGCTTCCATGTCAGCAATCGCCTGCGCTTCCCACAGACGGGACTTGGTCATCTGCTCACGGGCGTGTACAGATGTCGCAGAACGTACGATCGCTTTCAGGTCTGCTGGCAGTTTGTTCCATGCTTTCTGGTTAACAAACACTGGCAGTACCTGAGCGCCGGCCAGTGGCAGACGGTACATGAATTTTGCTACTTCAGCATGGTTACCATCGCGGTGGTCGATCAGGTTGGAACCGATAGAACCATCGATAACACCTGTTGCCAGACCGGTGTAGATCTCGCTCCAGGTCAGTGACACTGGGGACGCACCCAGGTTACGAACGAATTTGCCGTACGCGCCTGGTGCACGCAGTTTCAGACCTTTGAAATCTTCAATGGTCTTGATTTCTTTCTTGGTCAGCAGGTAAACCGGTGGCTGAACATATGGATCCAGGTACTGCAGGCCCTGTTCGCCGTAGGCTTTGGTCAGAACTTCGTTCCAGCCTTTTTCGTGGAACAGTACGCTCAGCTTACCTACGTCAGCGGTGCCACCTGGCAGACCCACTTCAACGATACCGGCAGGCAGTTCACCGGCGTTCATTGGCTGGAACGTTGCGCCCATGGTGATCAGGCCAGTTTTCACCGCGCCCAGGATACCTTTGGTATCAACACCTTCACCTGCGTACATCATTTTAACTTTGATGCGACCGCCAGACATCTCTTCGATGTTCGAAGCCAGGTTGCCGTAAACCTCACCGAACGCTGTACCACGGGTGTACAGGTTGGCGAAACGCCAGTTGTGTTCCGCCGCCTGAGCCGTAGACGCAGCCATGGCACCCACACCCAGCGCGACAGCCAGAGAGCTGGAAATAACCTGTTTTTTCAGTTTGCAGAGAGTTAGTCGCATGTCGACCTCTTTGTATTTGTTTTGTTTTAGGAGCTGGTGCGCAAATACCAGCATGACACAGGGTTCAAAGTACCAAAGGGTATGCGCGCATTACATCGGCCTGGGTGCGTGTAAAGGTTGTGAAGTATCAAACATTAGCTAACCATATGATAACAAATGACTTACTAGTCAACCTCAGCGCATTTTCACAACCGGTCCAGGCCAAAAGGATAAAGCGATAACCCGGTTGTCATACTGTTATGGCAAGCAATTTAATCCACGCTGTCACAGGCAGAGCCGCAATTCGCCGTGGCTAAAAAAAGCCCGCCAAGGTGCTGACGGGCATAAGATGCAAGCGTATTACAACGGACATCAGAGCATTCGAGTCCGGGGTGAATCACTGCCTGAAAGCAACGGTGCAAGGCTCAGGCCACCCGGTTTGCACCGCTAAAAACGGTAGCTCAGTACAGCTCAGCAACGGCTGCGCGAATCGCCGCCACCAGCTGATCAATCTCTTCTGGCTGAATCGTCAGCGGTGGAGAGAAAGCAATGATGTTACCCATGGCGCGAATCATCACCCCCAGCTCGTAACATTTCAGCTGCATGGCACCACCAATCGGTGTCGCCGTGCCGTCTGGCTGGGCAAACTGCACCGCACCGATCAGGCCGTAGTTACGCACATCGATAACCTGTTCAAGATCCTGCAGGGAATGCAGCGCATCTTCCCAGTACTGACCGATTTCACCGGAGGCACGTTCCAGCAGACCTTCCTGCTCGTAGATGTCCAGTGTGGCCAGGCCTGCCGCACAGGCAACCGGGTTGGCTGAGTAGGTGTAGCCATGGTAGAACTCAACGCCACCTTCAGGGGCAGCATCCATAATGGTGTCGTGGATCGCATCGGCCACAAACACCGCACCCAGCGGTACGATACCGTTGGTGATGCCTTTGGCAGAGACGATCATGTCTGGCACAACATCAAATTCTGTTGCCGCAAACGCAGACCCCAGACGACCCCAGCCGGTGATAACTTCATCAAAAATCAGCAGAATATCGTGTGCCGTACAGATTTCACGCAGGCGTTTGAGGTAGCCTTTGGGTGGCATAATGACACCACCAGCACCACTGACAGGCTCAATGATCACCGCCGCGATGCTGCTGGCATCGTGGAATTTAATCAGCTCTTCCAGCGCTTCAGCACCCTCAAGATCGTGCTCGGGCAGGCCACGACTGAAAGCATTCTTCTCGATGTCCAGGGTGTGCGGCAGGTGATCTACCTGCAGCAGCGGACCAAAACCTTTACGGTTTGGCGTCAGACCACCAACGGAGATGCCACCGAAGTTCACCCCGTGGTAAGCCATTTCACGACCGATCAGTTTGAACTTGCCGTGTTTGCCACGGGCACTCTGGTACGCCAGGGCGATTTTCAGCGCACTCTCAACGGCTTCAGAGCCGGAGTTAGCGAAGAACACCTTGTTCAGCGGATCAGGCGTGTGTTTGATCAGACGTTCTGCAAACTCAAAACCGATGTCATGGCCGAAGCTGAACGGTGAGGTGTAATCCAGTTCCAGTGCCTGTTTGCCAATCGCCTCAGCGATCTCTTTACGACCGTGACCGGCGTTAACACACCACAGACCGGCCGTCGCATCCAGAATCTGCTGACCTTTATCGGTGTAGCAATACACACCTTCGGTACGGCTGACGATACGCGGGTTAGCTTTGAAGGAACGGTTTGGCGTAAAAGGCATCCAGAACGCGTCCAGACTACTGTAATTTTTCATCAATAAATCCACTAAAAACAAAGATGAGCGAGTGATGGTTACGATAATAGGACGCAGCGGGACTAAAAATAGCTACGATTCGATCTGAAGATTTAGCCCCACCAAACATTGATCGCTCAGACCAACCCTATCCTGCCAGCCTGTTACAGGCTGGCGACTGCCAGGTAAGGAGGGGCTTAAACGCCACCCATACAGATGTATTTCAGTTCCATGTAGTCATCCAGACCATGACGGGAACCCTCACGGCCGATGCCGGACTCTTTAACCCCACCAAAGGGTGCCAGCTCGTTGGAGATCAGGCCTTCGTTCACACCAACCATGCCGTATTCCAGCTCTTCAGAAACACGCCATACCCGGCCGATATCACGGGTGTAAACGTACGCTGCCAGCCCGTATGGGGTGTTGTTAGCGCGCTCGATCACTTCGTCTTCAGTGTCAAAACGGAACAGCGTAGAGATCGGACCAAACAGCTCAGCCTGAGCAATTTCCATCGCTTCGGTCACGCCAGCCAGAATGGTTGGCTGGTAGAAACGCTCACCGGCACTGGACCGTTCACCACCTACCTTCAGCTGCGCACCCTCTTCACGGGCACGCTGCACCAGGCCATCAATCTTGTTCACCGCGGCTTCGTTGATCAGCGGACCGATATCGGTGCTGGCGTCCATCCCGGTACCGATAACAAAGGCTTCAACTTCCTGCTGGAAGCGGGCAACAAATGCATCGTAGATACCAGCCTGCACGTAGATACGGTTAGTACAGATACAGGTCTGGCCCGCATTGCGGTACTTGGAGGCAATGGCACCGGCAACAGCCGATTCCAGATCCGCATCATCAAACACGATGAACGGTGCGTTACCGCCCAGTTCCATCGATGCTTTTTTCACAGTCGCCGCTGACAGGCCCAGAATGATCTTGCCGACCGGCGTCGAGCCGGTGAAAGACACCTTCTTGACGATCGGGTTAGTACACAGCTCACGACCCACATCGATCGGACGACGGGTAGTGATCACGTTGATAACACCGGCAGGGACACCGGCCATTTCAGCCAGTTTCGCCAGCGCCAGCGCGCACAGCGGGGTATCTTCCGCTGGCTTGATCACAATGGTACAGCCCGCCGCGATGGCCGGAGCCGCTTTACGGGCGATCATGGAGATCGGGAAGTTCCACGGCGTAATCGCAGACACCACACCAATCGGCTGCTTGACGGTCAGCAAGCGGGTGCTGGTCATATTGGACGGGATGGTTTCACCGTAGCTGCGCTTGGCTTCTTCACCGAACCACTCGAAGAAAGAGGCACAGGACAGTACTTCACCTTTGGCTTCACGCAGGGGCTTGCCCTGTTCACGGGTCAGCAGCTCGGCCAGTGCGTCGGCATGCTCAACGATCAGGTCAGCCCAGCGGCGCATGATCGCAGCACGTGCTTTAGCGGTGGTTTTCTTCCAGCTTTTGAAAGCAACCTGTGCCGATTCAATGGCCTGACGGGCATCTTCAGGGCTCAGATCAGGCACGCTGGCCAGCTGAGAACCATCAGCCGGGTCAATCACTGCCAGTTTTTCAGCAGCACCGGTATCAACCCACTCACCATTGATATAAGCGGATTCTATTACGAAATCATCGAAACGCATTGTTGTTGACCCCTTACTTTTTTACACTGGAATGACCACTACGGTGGCTGTCCACAAATGAGGTAGATCTGTCGTTTGTCCGCAATATAACAACAGTGATGTTGGCAACAGATGATGATCTGTTAACGTTCAGTTTTAGGAAGTAACTCATAAGTTTGAAAAACTACGCGTTAGGACAAGTTGGCGATATTGAGCTGAAACAGCTGCGGATATTCAAATCTGTGGTCGATAACGGCGGCTTTTCAGCCGCCGAGACCGAGCTGAACATCAGCCGTTCTACCATCAGCATTCATATCTCCAATCTGGAATCCCGTCTGAACCTCACCCTTTGCCGTCGTGGCCGTGCAGGCTTTGCACTGACAAAAGAAGGTTCAGTTATCTATGACATGACCAGCAAACTGCTGGCATCACTGGATGAGTTTCGCCATGTCGTCAATGAAATGAGCCAGAATCCGGCCGGGAACCTGCGTATCCTGGTCTCTGATGGCACCAGCCTGGACCCCCGCGCACGCTTTCCGGAGATGATCAGCCAGTTTTTTGCCCAGGCACCGGATATCACCCTGCAAAGCGAGGTGTCGTCCATGGCTGAAATAGAGAAACGGCTGCTGAATGACGAGATTGATGTCGGCCTGATCCCCTACCATCGACAGATTGCCGGGCTGGAGTACCATCACCTCTACAGTGATATCTGTCGCCTGTACTGCGGTAACACCAACCCGCTGTTTGCGCTGCCAGATGCCGAGGTGACCGGTGATGTTATCAACCAGTTCACCGCCATCCAGCCCGGCCTGAAACCCAATGATGAGGCAACCGAACAGCTTTCCAGCATGAGCCTGCAAGGCACCGCCTACTTCTACGAAACACGGCTGGCGATGATTCTCTCTGGCAAGTTCATCGCATTCCTGCCGGAAACCTATGCCCGGCCCTATATCGACAGCGGTCAGCTGAAACAGGTTGGCGACGATGAACGCTGCTACAACCTGGGCACCGCAGCGGTTATCCGTAAACGGGCGCAACAGAACCAGCCGACCGAGATATTCCGCAACATTATTCGTCAGATGCATCCCTCAGCTGATTAGCGTAACGCCGGGCACGGATGCCCTGCATCGACTATTAAGAGATAGACGCCTGAGCGTGTCACTGCTACAACACCCCTATTCGCGCCACCGGCTCCGGGAGATCATGGATGTTTCTTTTTCAGCGTTATCTGACCGCCACCAGCCTGCTATTACTGGCCAGTACTGCACTGGCTCTGCCAATGGACCGGCTGCGATTTCCACCGGGCTTCAAGCTGGAACAGGTTGCCCATGTCGATAACGCCCGCCAGCTGGCGCAGGCGCCGGATGGCACCCTGTTTGTCGGCAGCTACCGGGCCGGCAAGGTGTATCGACTGGGCGTTACCGCACAGGGCTATACTAAACCCCGAGTCATACTGGACGGTCTGCCCCTGCCCAGTGGCGTCGCCTTTCACCAGGGCGCACTCTATATC
>JAIBDV010000289.1 GCA_024686055.1 Neptuniibacter sp. | reverse complement strand
TGCTACGGCAACAGGTGTCGGCTTGTAACCGAATTTCTGCTCGAAAGCTTCCAGTTCCTTGTCCTTCATCATGCGGGACATGGGGCCGATGTTGGACGTGCCTTCGGTCAGTGCGGGCGGCGCAGTAGAAGAACCGGCGGCCTGAATCTGAATGTTGACGTTCGGGTAGGCACGTTTGAATTCTTCTGCCCACAGCGTCATCAGGTTAGCCAGAGTATCTGAGCCAACGCTGGACAGGTTGCCAGAAACGCCAGAAGCTTTCTGGTAAACAGGCAGGTTAGAGTCCAGTAGGTCAGCAGCGTTTACGCTGACACAGGTTGCGGTCATCGCTACGGCAGCAAACAGCTTCTTCATCGGTTTCATTGCGTCGCTCCTGAGGGAGAAAGATTAAAATATGTACGATATATTCTGTAATGGCTGCACTATAGAATCGCCCTGTGACAGAAATATGACAGCTGTAACATTTGGTCAAAAGAGCTGACAGGCAGCGTTGTTACGGTGCTGGCGGGTTAGACTTAGGTGTAGCTGTAGAGTATTGTCGGCCCGTGCCAGCAGGCGCCTGACAGTGACTCCTGGTAGGCTGCCCACATTCATAATATTTTTGCTGAGAGCGAAAGGAAGGGGGTGAACATGCCAAATATGGATGATCTGATTCTTGAACCGCAAGGTGAACTGACACTGCAGCGCCCGGCATTGAGTGATGCCACTAATATGTTTGGTGATGTTTACGGTGGCTGGGTGACGTCTCAGATGGTGCTAGCGGCGGAAATGCGCGCTGCGCAGATCGCCAGAGGCCGGATTGCGACGGTATCCGTCGGTACCATGCAGTTTATGTCGCCCGTGCTGGTGGGAACGGTGCTGTCATTTTATACCCGCGTCGTGGATCAGGGCCATAGCTCGGCCCGTCTGCTGGTCGAAGCCTGGGGCCGCTGCCCGAATGGCAGCGACCTGCGCAAAGTCACCGAAACCGAAGTGGTACTGGTGGCGATTGATCAGGCCGGGCATATCCGCCGGTTACCACGCGACGAATAAGTCAGGTTCAGGCCTGGCTTTCAGCAGTGGTGGTGGCACTGATCAGGCCTTCAATTGAATAGCGTCCGGCGCCGGTTAGCAGCGCCTGGCTGCCGGCAAGGCAGAGCATAGCCCATTCAAAACCACCCTGAGCGCCGTTGAAGCCATAAGGCAGGTGGAAGTAAATGGCGACAATCATCAGGCAGCACAGCAGCGCTGCAGAAATTCGGGTCATAAAACCAAGAAAAATCCCCCAGCCTGCGCAATATTCAACCAGGGCTGCACTAATCGCCATAAACTCGGCCTGGCTGGGTGTCAGAAAATTAAGTGTTTGTGTGACCAGCTGGATAAAAGGCCCCAGCTGGGTGTAGGTATAGTGAATCAGATTGTCGGTTTCCCAGAGGATGGAAAACTCAGTCCAGCCCAGTTTCATCCGGGCGTGGTAGATAAAAATTGCCCCCAGGCAGACACGTAAAAACACCAGTGTCAGATCCCGTCGCATATCCGTGTCCGTCATTGCTACATCCTTAGTCACTATCCGTCTCGTCCTTAACACAGGTTAGTTGTTGTTGTATAGAGTACAAGTGACCAGTGTGCCTAAGGTGCGGCGGGCATTACAATGACGCGTGCAGGTATTCCCGGTTATAGCTCGCTGACTAGCGGTATTATTCTGCGAAATACCCCTGCAGGTGCAGCGACACGGAGTGGTTGCCTGCGATTTAAGTTTTGGGAATGGATTTCCGTTATGCGCGTCAGTGTTCTGTTTTGTATTCTGTTATGGCTGCCAGCGGTTACCCAGGCAGCAGATGATACCCCGCCTCCTACGCCCGCCAGTCAGATGCTGGGTTCCAGCAAAGATCTGATTAATAACCTGAAAAATATAGAAGCCTATTATGAAGCCGTGAACACCCAGCTTAATCGACAGCTGGAGCGTAAGTCGCCCCGTGATCCCTTTGAAAAAAGCGAACAGATTCAACAGGCTAATGAAGCCCGTAAGTATGATGAGGCGACGCAGTTTATCCCTTCAGGCATGTCCAGTGTGGACCCGGTTTCCCTGATCAACGATATGACCGTGAGCAGCGGTAATAATGACAATGGCCAGCAGGACGGTGGCTTTCCACGTATGCAATACCGGGGCTTTGTTCAACAGGATGATGAGAAGGTCGGATTGCTGGATATCAATGGAATAGGCACTTTTGTCGTGCGCTCCGGGGATAAGGTCGGTTTGCAGCAGATCAGCCGGGACGCGGTGATTAATATTGTAGAAATCAATAAGCTGAATCTGATTATTGAAGTGGGTAACTTCGGTGAAAAAATCGTTGTTCAGTAACCGGTTATACATCAACGGATGAGCGCAATTGTGAAACGGATGTTACTGGCACTCTATTTACTGCTGGCGGCGCATGCTTATGCCGCGCCAGAGAAAATAGAATTTGTCGAATTCAAAGATGCTGAAGTCAAAGACGCCGTGCGCATGCTGGCGTCGATTACCGGGGCGAATATAGCTGCCACCCGTGAAGCCGGGGTCAGTCGGGTAAACCTGATGCTACAGGGGACACAGCTACGGCATGCGATTGATATGCTGGCCCGGGTCAGTGGTCTCTGGTATCGATTTAATAAAGCCAACAACAGCTACCTGCTGATGACCGAGGCACAGTACCAGGGCGATATCGTGATCTACCGCGACGATATCATCCGTACCTTTACCTTGCGCCACCAGAATGTCCGGGTGACCGCGCAGACTATCCGTAACCTGTTTGGGCCGCGGGTTAACCTTGCGCTGCAGGAAGAGAAGGATGATTTTGCCGGACTGTCCACCGCCTCTGTCGAAGATGCCACGGTCGTGCGTGATCAGGGCGTGGCGACATCGGGCAGCCAGGGCGCGTCAGCTGTTGCCAGTGCCGGGTTTGATAAACTCAGCAACACCCTGGAAGAGGAGGAACTCACCCGGGGGGAGATGCGCCAGCTGGGTGCCTCGGAAGTGCTGGACGCGGAAAAAGTGAAAGAAGCGCTGGGCACCAGTACGCCGATTTTTATTGCCACCAACGCCATGCATAACCTGATGTTTGTCCGCACCAGTGATGAAAATGCCATGGCCGAGATCGAACGGATTATCCTGGAGAGCGATCTGCCGACACCCCAGGTATTGCTGGAGATAAAGATTGTCCGCATTGATGTGGGTGATAGCTACAACAAGGATTTCAGCCTCAGTTTCAACGATGCCATCAATGTCGATGGTGTCAATTACAGCGGCAGTGCCACGGCGAAAAGCATTGATCTGGATGACAGCCTGCTGACAGGCAGCACCAGTACGTCAACGGACGACGCGGGCAATTCAAGCGGCAGTACTGACAGCGGTATGGATCTGAAACAGCTGGTGACCATTGCCTCGCAGATTCGTGATCAGGATGTCACCAGCTTTGGCTTTAGCGCTGCGGGTGGTTTTTACGAATATTTCAGTCGCTACGTCAATGCCCGGCTGGAATTACTGGAGCAAAACAATCAGGCGAAGGTGATCGCCCGGCCGGTAATCCTGTCCTCTAATAACCGCCCCGCCAAGCTGTTTATTGGTGAAGAACAGGTGATCGCTACCGGACTGGAGACGGATACCGAGTTCTCCAGCTCAAATGACAATGGTGACCGGGCCACTTCGACCGTCAGTACCTTGTCAACCGAGCGGCGCAAAATCGGTAACACCCTGGTGCTGCTGCCCAGCATCAATGCTGATCGCACAGTGACCATTGATATTCTGCAGGACTCATCCTCCATTCGTCGGGGCGGGCTGCGCTTTCCTGTGTTTAACAGCAAAACCGGCAGCATCAATACCTTCGAGCTGGACGCGGTGGAAGAGGCCAATGTAAAAACCGTGGTGGTAGCCAAGGATGGCCAGACCGTGGCGCTGGGGGGGATGATCCGGGAGTCCAGCGGTGAGAGTCGCTCGGCGGTACCGCTGCTGGGGGATCTGCCGCTGATTGGCGAGATGTTCAGCAGTGACAGCACGGAGCAGAATCGCTATCAATATGTGATGTTGCTGACGCCGCATATTCTGATGAGCCCGGAAGAGGGCGTTGCCAGGTCGCAGGAGATTGAAGAGCTGGATTACGATCAGCATGCCGAACAGGTGCTTGAGCCTGAACCGGTGCATGAGATGGTAGTTGAAGTACCTGCCCGGCCCCGTTATGAGGTCGCCGATTATGTGGCCCTGGTGCGCCGTACCCTGCTCACGGTTACAGACCCGCAGGCCCCGCTGCCCGCGGGAATGACGGCGCAGCCAGTATATATGGCGCCGTTATCACTGCTGTTTGCGAAGACGGGGCTCAGCGCCTGGCCGTTGTCGTCCTGGTTGCAGGGCGATGTCTATGTCACGGTGTTGCAGGTGCGCAATCAGTCAGATCAGCCCCGTCAGCTGGATTTACGTAAGGTGCCGGGAGGCTGGCTGGCCGCCAGTGTCGAGCGCAGTCAGCTGGCCGGATTTGGCCAGCCGGATGACAGCACCCGGTTGTTTCTGTTGTCCGTACGGCCCTTCGCTGATGTACTGGCAGACTACAACCGCATTCAGCAGGCTGCTGACGGGCTATAGCTACCAGTTCTTAGTGACGGAACTTTTCCTACTGTATTTTAAGCTAGTAAATAATGCGTATTTCAGTTTTTGTATTTTTGTTCAGAATTGCTTTTGTGTG
>JAIBDV010000027.1 GCA_024686055.1 Neptuniibacter sp. | reverse complement strand
TGATGGAATCCTGTGCAGTAAGGTTAGAAACAGGTTTATAAAGGAGTATAAACACCGTGATCTATCGTTTTCTGAGCGCACTTATCTGCTGCGCTTATGCCGTTGCTTTGCAGGCCGCCCCGGCCAGCGGTGTTGGTTTACAACTGCTGCAGCTGCCCGACCCAACCGGGCCCGCAACCATGAAGGCAGCACTGTTTTATCCCGCCGCTATTCTCACCGGCACCACGGCGATAGGCCCGCTGGATATCAGCGCCCAGCGTGATGCGCAGCCGCAACCGGGCAGTCACCCGCTGGTGCTGATCTCCCATGGCAACGGTGGCAGTATGTTCAGCCACCATGACACCGCCAGCGCCCTGGCCCGGCAGGGCTTTGTGGTGGCTGCGCTTGAACACCCCGGTGATAACTTTCGTGATAGCAGCGCCCAGGGCACCGATCGGGTGTACGCCGGGCGTTCGGTGCAGCTCAGTGCGTTGCTGGACCAGCTGGAAACGCTACCGCAGGTTGCAGAGTTGATTGATCTGGATCGGGTGGGGGTTTTTGGCTTTTCAGCAGGAGCTTACACCGCATTGGTAATGGCCGGTGCCATGCCTGAATTTGAACGGCTGGCTGGATTCTGCAGCCGTCATCCCGCCAGTGTGCTATGCCCTGGGGGCGGCAGAATCACCCGTTCGACGCCGCCTATTCAGCCGCTGCTGGATAGTCGTATCAGTGCGGCGTTTGTGATCGCACCGATCGGCAGTGCGCTGTTCAGCCCGGAGGCCCTGCGTCAGATTCCGGTGCCGGTGTATCTTTACCAAAGCGCCGCTGACAGCCAGCTGCCCCAGGCTGAGCATGGCGAGTATGTGCAGAAAAACCTGAGCACGCTAAAAGGCCATACCGAGCTGAAGCAGGCGGATCATTTTGTGTTTATCGCACCTTGCAGCGAGCGGCTGAAAGCCATCGCCCCGGCCATCTGTAACGATGCGCCAGGGGTGGATCGCCAGGCGATTCATCAGCAGCTTAATCGTGATGTGGTGGCGTTCTTCCAGGCCCGGCTGTAGCAGCGCACTCCGTGCGCGTCAGGCGACGGTGCGAGGTTCGGACGCCCGCGGAGCGGTCTGCTACGGGGCGTTGGGGTTTGGTGCGGGGGCTGAGTAGAGCTTCCCGGTGGGGACACCGGTCCCACAAACGCTAAGCGTCGATGGTGCGGCGTTGCCTGCTGCGATAGTGGTCCCAGCCCATCGACAGCAGCATGATCACCAGGGCGTAGCTCATATACTGACCCACGGCGAGCAGAATCAGGCCGCAGAGTACGGTGGCCAGCAGGGCCAGAGGGCGGTAGCGGCTGGGCAGCAGGCGCAGGCCGCTGGCGACCCCCAACAGGTAGATCATCACAAAGATGCCATCGGCGTAGCTGATCAGCGCATCCAGTGGCAGCAGGGCGACATACTTCATCAGCAACGACAACGCGGCCACCACACCGATGCTCAGCAGCGCAACCGCCGGAACCCCTCGGCTATTAATCCGTGCCAGCGGTGCAGGCAGTTCGCCCTCATCGGCCATGCTCCACAGCAGCCGGGAAAAGCTCATCAGGTACAGGCTCATGCTGGCAAAACTGGCCAGGAATCCCATTAACGAGATCAGCTTATCGCCCGCCGGGCCCAGCACCTGCTGGGCGATCAGCGCCAGTGAGCGGCTGTCGGTCTGTTCGTTGCCAAAACTGCCGTACTGCAGCACCAGCCCCACGGTCAGGTAATAAAACCCGGCGGTAATCAGCAGGCTGATGACAATGGTCAGTGGAAAATCCCGGCGCGGGTTTTTCAGTTCAGAGCCCATGTGGGTCATCGCCTCAATACCCATAAAACACCAGAAGATAATGGCCATCGCATGGCTGATCTCAGGCAGGGCGGAGAGCGCCGGCGCAGGGGGCACCAGGGTGCTCAGCTGTAAGTCGCTCTGTTGAATAAGCAGGGTCAGGCAGCCCACCACACTGATGGCGATCAGCATCTGGATCTGGCTGGCAGTTTTCACCCCGCGCAGGTTAATCAGTAGCATAATCGCCAGGCATGCCAGTGCCAGCCAGCCATCGTACTGGTGGTCAAGGCCCAGCAGCTGGCCCAGATAACTGACACAGATTGCCATCGCAGCAGGCAGACCTACCGGCACCAGTGCCAGATAGAGCCAGCCGGTGGCATTCTGCCAGCGTGGGCCAAACGCTTTGCCCAGCAGATAAGCGGTGCCACCGGCGTGGGGGTGGATGGCACCGAGCAGGCCAAAGGTCATCCCCACCGGCAACATCACCGCCAGCATAATCAGCCAGGCCCACAGCACCTGGTCTCCCGCCGCTGTGGCGGAAAGTGCAGGCACCACAAAGGCACCGGTACCCAGCAGGGTGGTCAGCAGCAGGGCGATTGCCTGAAGCAGCGAAATATCTTTATGGAAATGGCTCATGGCAGTGTCTTTATCGGGTTGAACAGGGCGCTATAGTAAGCGCTCTCTGTCGGGCTGGCAGCTGTCAGAGCGGGCTTTGCCAGCGGCGTTTCGGTGTTCTTACCGTCACTTCGCCGGTCAGGTATACTGCGCCCAGCGCCAGCAAGGAGAAAAGATGGACAAGTTCGATCAGCATATAATTCAGTGTCTTAAAGATAACGCCCGTGCCTCTAACAGCGAAATTGCCCGCAGCGTTGGTCTGTCGCGCAGCGCGGTGACTGAGCGCATCCGCAAACTTGAGTCCAGCGGTGAAATCCAGGGCTATCAGGTCATGCTGAAAACCCCTGATACGCTTGTGAGCGCTTACTTTCTGCTGACCTTCGAACGTCCCTGCTGCGAAGAAATTACCGAACAGCTGCGTTTCCTGGCGGAAGTCAAAAGCGTCCACAGTATCAGCGGTGATATCGATATGGTCGTGCGGGTGGATGCCGCCAGCATGAACCGGATTAACGAAGTACGCAGCCATATCGAAACCTTTCATAATCTGCGCCGTATCATGACCTGCACCGTGCTGAAAGAGTATTACAGCGCCGCTGACCCGGTCTGATTCCAGCCTGTACTAAGCTTCACTGAATAATCTTTCAAAAACAGTGAGGCGACATTATGACCCTGAGAAAGAAACTGGCGGCCGAGTTTCTGGGTACGTTCTGGCTGGTGCTGGGCGGTTGTGGCAGTGCGGTGCTGGCGGCGGCTTTTCCTGAGGTAGGAATTGGCTTGCTGGGGGTGTCTCTGGCCTTCGGTTTAACCGTGGTTACCATGGCGTATGCCATCGGTCATATCTCCGGCTGTCACCTTAACCCTGCCGTGTCGTTCGGGCTCTGGTCGGGTGGGCGGTTTCCCACGGCTGAATTAGGCCCCTATATTCTGGCGCAGGTGACGGGCGGTATTGTTGGCGCGGCGGTGCTGTTTATGATCGCCAGCGGCCAGCCCGGCTTTGATGCCAGTGCGGGCTTTGCCTCCAATGGTTTTGCTGAACACTCGCCGGGGGGCTATAGCATGACCGCAGCACTGGTCTGTGAGGTGGTACTGACGTTCATGTTTCTGGTGATTATCCTGGGGGCAACGGATTCACGGGCCCCGGCAGGCTTTGCCCCGCTGGCGATTGGGCTGGCATTGACGCTGATTCACCTGATCAGCATCCCGGTGACTAACACTTCGGTGAACCCGGCCCGCAGCACCGGGGTGGCGATTTTTCAGGGTGGCTGGGCGCTGTCCCAGCTCTGGCTGTTCTGGCTGGCACCGATCGGCGGTGCTTTACTGGCGGGGATTGTCTCGCGCTGGTTTGATGTAAAGGGCGATGAGCCTGGCTGAATTATCGGCTTTGCCCGACCCTGAGTTGCTGGATTAGGATATTATCTCTGGAGTGCCATAAAAAGAGGACGATCAGGATGATCGGAGCAACCAGACGCTTGCTGCTACGCCCGTTTACCCCTGCTGACCTTGACGAGCTGGCAGCCCTGCTGGCTGACCCTGACGTGATGCAGCACTCACTCAGCGGTGTCTGTGATAGAGAACGGTCCGCTGCCTGGCTGGACGGGTTGCTTGCCTGCTATGAAACACACGGGGTGAGGCTCTGGGCGTTGATTGCGCGAGATAGTCATGAGCTGGTCGGCTTCTGTGGCGTGGTGCCGGAAGAGGTGCAGGGCCAGCAGGAATTTAACCTGGGCTACCGGCTGGCCCGGCGATACTGGGGCCAGGGGCTGGCTGCGGAGGCAGCGCAGGAAGTACTGCGGATTGTCTTTGCCGGGCCGGATATTGACTCAGTGGTGGTTATTATTGAACCGGATCACCCGGCTTCGATGCGGGTGGCAGAAAAGGCCGGGTTTAGCCGATTTGAGCGTATTGATTTTCACGACCGCCCGGTTCAGCTGTATCGCATGAGCCGGGCGCAGTGTCAGGCCTGATAGTGCTGGATAGCCTGACGGCCACTTCAGCTCACTCCCCTACATCAAAATACCCTTCCAGCGCATAGGCGGGAAGATCTTCCAGTGCTGGCACCGGAGTGGGTTTGCCGTCTTCATCAATGGCGACAAACTTGAAGGTGGCATCGGTTACTTTTTCCCGTCGGCCGATGCGGCCCCGGCGGACCCAGGCTTCAACATGGATATTCATCGAGGTGCGGCCTACGGACTCAATATCGGTATACACGCCCAGGATGTCGCCCACTTTCACCGGCTGAATAAAGCTCATGCTGTCCAGTGCCACGGTCACCACGCGGCTCTGGGCACGCTGTCCGGCGCAGATACCGGCGGCCATATCCATCTGGGATAGCACCCAGCCACCAAAGATATCGCCGGATGGGTTGGTATCACCGGGCATGGCGATGGTGCGGGTGGTCAGTCGTCCACGGGTTTTCTCAGTCATAGGGTGCAGCCTTTTCTGGAATTAGTCCTCATTATTTCACTTTAGTCGTAGTAACGAAAAGCCCGTTAACGTACAAACCCGCCGCCGTCGTGAAATCAGCGCGTCAATTGACGGCGCTGCAATTCAAAACCATCCTTTGGATAACCCTATCAACCTTGCGAGGTAAATCCGATGAACGCCTGCTATCTGGCTGTCTGTCGCACCCTGGCCGGGGTGGCACTGCTGGTCTGTTCCCTGAGCATACAGGCTGAGGCGAAGCCTGAACTGACGGTTGCCATCTCGCTTGATATTCCCCCCTACGTGATGAACCAGGCCAGCACCGGGCTGGAAGTGGATATTGTCCGCCAGGCGCTGGCGCAGCACGCGCTGGTGTTCGTCCAGCTGCCCTATGGCGCGCTGCAAAGTGCCGTCGCCAGCAAGCGGGCCGATGTTTCAGTGGGGGTGGAAGCGGCTGAAGATGGCGGCTTTTACTCAGTCGATTTCATTACCTTCGCCAACTACGCGATCAGTAAAAAAGCCGACCAGCTGACCATCAACCAGGTGGATGATCTGCAGGGCCACCGGGTGCTGGCATGGCAAAATGCTTACCAGGTGCTGGGAGCGCGTTACCAGCAACTGTTCTCGCCGCGCACTCTGCTGGCAAAAGATTACCCCCAGGGCTATGCCGAGGTCGCAGACCAGGCTGAGCAGGTGATGCTGTTCTGGCAGGGCCACAGCGATGTGACGGTGATCGATCGCAGCATTTTTAATCACTTCAGCAAAATGAGCGGGCATGGCATGGCGGATGTCAGCCTGCATGGGATATTCCCACCGGTGACCCACTACAAAGTCAGCTTCCGCACGGCGCAGCTACGGGATCAGTTTAATCAGGGCTGGCAACAGCTGTGTAAAAGCGGTGGTTACGATGCTCTGCTGACGCGTTATGAGGTGGCAGTGGAGCACTCGTTGTGTGGAGGGCTGAAATAATACGTATAGCATGAGCTGATCGTTGCCATTGGCCTAATCAATTCGGTTTATAACGCGTGGCTGACTAGTCTTCACAGTGAACCCTGTTGATGTGGAGACTGATCATGAAAAAGAAACTAACCACGGCCGGTGGCTGCCCGGTTGTCCATAACCAGAATGTGATGACCGCTGGCCCACGGGGGCCACAACTGCTGCAGGATGTCTGGTTTCTGGAGAAGCTGGCGCATTTTGATCGCGAAGTGATTCCCGAACGTCGCATGCATGCTAAAGGCTCCGGGGCCTATGGCACCTTTACCGTGACCCGGGATATTAGCCATTACAGCCGTGCTTCAATCTTCAGCGCCGTGGGCAAGCAGACCGAGCTGTTCGCCCGTTTCACCACCGTGGCAGGCGAGCGCGGTGCCGCCGATGCGGAGCGGGATATCCGTGGCTTTGCGCTGAAATTCTACACCGACGAAGGCAACTGGGATCTGGTGGGTAACAATACCCCGGTGTTTTTCTTGCGAGATCCGCTCAAATTTCCCGACCTTAACCACGCGGTTAAACGCGATCCGCGTACTAATCTGCGCAGTGCTAGCAGTAACTGGGATTTCTGGACCTCACTGCCCGAAGCCCTGCACCAGATCACCATTGTTATGAGTGACCGGGGTATCCCGGCCAGCTACCGCCATATGCATGGCTTTGGCAGCCATACCTTCAGCTTGCTCAATGCCGATAACGAGCGGTTCTGGGTGAAATTTCATTTCAAATCCCAGCAGGGCATTGAAAACCTGACCGACGAACAGGCGCAGGCACTGATTGGTCAGGACCGGGAAAGCCATCAACGTGACCTGCTGGAGTCGATCGATGGTGGTCAGCACCCTAAATGGACCTTACAGATTCAGGTGATGCCTGAAGCCGAGGCGGCAGCGGTGCCCTATAACCCGTTTGATCTCACCAAAATCTGGCCCCACGGTGACTATCCACTGCAGGAAGTAGGCGTGCTGGAGCTGAACCGTAACCCGGAGAATTTCTTTGCCGAAGTTGAACAGGCGGCATTTAACCCCGCCAACGTGGTGCCCGGCATCGGTTTCTCGCCGGACAAAATGCTGCAGGGGCGGCTGTTCTCCTATGGCGATGCCCAGCGCTACCGGCTGGGGGTTAACCATCAGCTGATTCCGGTGAACGCACCGCGCTGCCCGGTTCACAGCTATCACCGGGACGGTGCGATGCGGGTTGACGGGAACCATGGCGGGACGCCAGGTTATGAGCCTGGCAGCCATGGTGAGTGGGCCGAACAGCCGGAGTATACCGAGCCACCACTGGCACTGAGCGATGCGGCGGCGCACTGGGACCACCGGGATGATGAAGATTACTTCAGCCAGCCAGGCGCACTGTTCCGCTTAATGGCCCCGGCCCAGCAGCAACAGCTGTTTGATAACACTGCCCGTTCGATGGGGGGAGTACCGCTGGCTATTCAGCAGCGGCACATTCGACACTGCCACCAGGCTGACCCCGATTACGGCCAGGGCATCGCTCAGGCACTGGGTGTTTCGTTGAGTCAGGCCCTGCAAGCTATCTGATAGACAACTTATCCATCCCCCATGACTGTTTAGGCCTGGGCTTTAGTTGTATGATTTCACTGTATTTTGTTGCTCTGTAGTACCGCACGGTGCGGTGAATCGTACGGCTGGTCGGCTTTTTCGTCCTGGCAGACAGATTCCTGAACTATGATTTCAGACAGCTTACATAACTGCAGTATTCGGGATAGACGGAAGAAAGCGGGAGAGTAAAGGTATGTTGAAAGGACTGCTAGGTGGGCTGTTGCTGCTGGTTTCATTGATAAGTCAGGCCCAGGACGTCTCCGAAAACCTGGTCACACAAAAGGCGCTGGTCACTTTGCTGCAACAGGGCGGTTACAACATCTATATTCGCCATGCTGCTACGTCGACTGAGGTAATGGATCAGCGGCCGGTGGTGCTGAGCCATTGTGATGGCCAGCGTAACCTTTCTCCTCAGGGGCGGCAGGATGCGGCCGTCCTGGGCCAGGCATTTAGCCGGCTGGGAATTCGCGTGGGTCAGGTGCTCACCAGCCCATTTTGTCGTTGCAAAGATACTGCCCGGCTGGCTTTTGGCCGCTTCGATATTGAGCAGCGACTGCTGTTTTCGTTTGGTCTGAATAAAGAGCAACGTATTCAGGCATCACGCTATCTTGCCACCAAGCTGGCCCGCACACCGGAAGATGGCACCAACACGGTTCTGGTCTCTCACTCGGCCAATCTGGATGGTGCCGCAGGTGTCTGGCCCGCGATTGAAGGTGGAGTCTACATCTTTCGACCGCAGCCCGAGGGGGCTGTTGAGTATCTGGGGATGATCCCCCCGGCCATCTGGCCGGCACTCTGAGGGACACGCGGTGAAAATCAACAGCAGCATTCGTAACTATTTTCTGGTGATGCCCCTGGTAATGGTGCTGGGCGGTGGTCTGTTATGGGTCGCCGGTTCATGGATGGCCAACAACTATCGGGACCTGTCCCATCACTTTATCGACGAAGATATGCCTCTGCTGGAAGAACTGTCCAGTTATGCCTTTCAGGTGACCACCACCCATGGGCAGACCATGATGTTGCTGGAGCAGCGCTGGAGCCAGGCCAGTAATTTTTACGCCCGCGCAGTGGATAAAATGGACCAGGTGCGGGAGGTGATTGAGCAGGTTGAGGGCTCTGTCCGTCAACCTGAGCGTTATGGGGGGCACAGTGAGGATCTTAAAACGGTTGACCCTCATCGCTTGCTGGTTCCGTTGCGTAATTACCTTAATAGCATGGCTGATGCAATTGAAATTCGGCTGCTGGACCCGGACCAGGCACTCTCCTATATGCGCCAGGCGGAAGCTGACTACACGGCTTATCATCTGATTAACTCTCAGCTGGTGGTGGAGCTGGGTCAGGAAGTACGTGCTGAACATCAGGCGGAACTGGCGCGGGCGGATAACATTGCCATAGTATTGGCGGTTGTCGCCGCCGGCGGAACACTGTTGTTCCTGATTGTTGCGTTTATGTTCTCCGACCAGCTGGGCCGCCGGATTGAAATGTTGCGTGCCGCCTTACTCCAGCTGGGGCAAGGCACCGTCGATGTGGATATCCCCGACCACTTTAAAGAACTGGAACTACAGCGTATGGCTGATGCTCTGCGTTCTTTTCAGTCTACGCAACAACGCCTGCATACCACCCTGAATGAACTGTCGGCCATAAAAGACGAGCTTGAGCAACGGGTCACCAGCCGCACTCAGGCGCTGGCCCATGAGGTGGAACAGCACCAGCAGGCTCAGGCCCAGCTGATGCTAGCCTCCCATGTGATGCGCTCAACCAGCGAGGCGGTGGTGATCACGGATGCCGATAATTATGTGGTGGATGTGAACGAAGCCTACTGCGACATTACCGGCTACAACCGTGAAGAAGTGCTCGGAGAAAACCCTTCCCTGGTTCGCTCTAGCCTGCATGATGAAGCGTTCTATCAGATCATGTGGCAAACGCTGGCGAAGCAGGGCTGCTGGAAAGGGGAAATCTGGGACCGACGTAAAAATGGTGAAGTCTTCCCCAAATGGCTGGCGATTAACGCAGTCAAAAATGAGCAGGGCAAGCTGACCCATTATGTGGGTGTGTTCTCGGATATTAGTGAACTGAAAAGCAAAGAAGCTGAGCTGCAGGCACTGGCCCATTTTGACCCACTGACCCGCCTGCCCAACCGTGTGCTGTGTAAAGAACTGGTGGAACAGCAGCTCTTTAACGCCAAGCGCAGCCGACATAAAGTGGCGCTGTTATTTATCGATCTGGACCACTTTAAACACGTTAACGATTCCCTGGGCCACGCGGCGGGTGATGAACTGCTGGTGGAAGTGGCTCAACGGCTGGAACGCAGCCTGCTTCAAACTGGCACTGCCTGTGCTGATGCCTCGGTGAGTGGCCATACCATCGCCCGACTGGGTGGTGATGAATTTATCATCGCGATCGATAATCTGCAGGCGGTTGACGGGCTGGGTGATCTGGTTGAGCGGATGCAGCAGGCGATTCGTGAGCCGATGCTGATTCAGCAGAAAACGGTGCATGTGGATTCCAGTATCGGCATTGCCATCTACCCCGACGATGGCCAGAGTTACGGCAAGCTGTCACGCCACGCGGATACCGCCATGTATCGGGCCAAAGAGGGCGGGCGTAATCGTTTTGTGTTTTTCACCGAAGAGATGAACCGCCAGGCCCATCAGCGGCTGGAGATGGAAATCGAACTGCGCCAGTCACTGGAAGCCGGCCATTTCGAAGTGTATTACCAGCCGAAAATCTGCACTGCCAGTACGAAGGTATATGGCATGGAGGCGCTGGTGCGCTGGAACCACCCTGAACTGGGGGTGGTGTCACCGCTGGACTTTATCCAGATCGCCGAAGATACCGGGCTGATTATCCCGCTGGGCGAGTGGATTTTACAGCAGGCCTGCCATTACTGTGTCAACCTGAACCGGCAAACCAGTACCGCCATCCAGGTGGCGGTAAATATATCCGCCCGGCAGTTCGCCGACCCACAGCTGGTGGATAAAGTCATCCGCGCCCTCGCTGAGACAGGCCTTGAAGCCAGTCAGCTGGAGCTGGAAGTGACTGAAAGTATGGTGATCGGTGACATCGACGACGCGATCAAAACCATCAATCAGATCCGCGCGCTGGGGGTGAAAATTGCCGTTGATGATTTCGGCACCGGCTACTCCTCCCTGAGTTACCTCAAACGATTGCCGATTGATACCCTGAAAATTGACCGCAGCTTTGTAAACCCACTGGATGACCCCGCCGCGCTGGATGACAGGGTGATCGTGGAAGCTATCATCCGTATGGGCCAGCAGCTGCGTATGAAAATCGTCGCCGAAGGCGTGGAAACCAGCACTCAGGATCTGGTGCTCTGCCGGCTGGGTTGCGATCTGCTACAAGGCTATCTGTATAGCCGCCCGCTGAGTGCGGGGGACTTCACGGAGTACCTGGCAAAGGCGACGCAGCCGCAAGAGAGTAAAGTGCTGGAACTGGACTGAGCTGAGTATCGCCTGGCCTGCAATATTACTACGCCGTTCTATATTTCAGAACTACATCAATAACGCGCCAAGGCTGCTGGAGGTTGAAAACCTGGTTGTAGAGCGTGCCTGATCCATCCGTGCATCCAGTCGCTGTGGTAGTGAGCGGATCAATGGTGCTGGAAGTGGGGATTGAGCAGAAGGTTACCCACTATAGTTAGTGAAGGGTCGTAAATCGACAGGGCAAAGCGAATATCAGTTAAGTACGAGTGGAGAAAAGGGTGAAGGACTATCCCTAAAAGCAAGGCAAAGTTTGTCTAGATTCCCTAGTTCAAGTTTTTAACGCTATCTTGTGAAGGAAATTCCACAGATGAAATATTTATTGAGTGCATCGGTGTTCTATATTTCCCATCGTCTGTAATATAGGCACTACTTAAATAAGGATGTAAAGCAGTGAGGCACTATTATCAAAGGATGATAGAATGTTTTTCTATTGTGAGCTGGTGATTGGTCTGTTAAAAGTTGTAAGGCTGCCAGAAGAAAATCGTGAGCCTTGATTGTTATGTTGTAACAATCAAGAGAAATACAGGTTGCTAATGCCCTGTTTTTGATGTTTAAGTGTAGCAGGAGTCCATATGTTTTTTACATTACTACTAGTAACGTTCGGTATTTCAATAGCCGTTTGCCTTGGCGTAGTAAGAATATTTGACGCCCCTATTGCTGCTATCTTTAAACGAATAATTCAAGACGAAATAAGTAGCGCCTGGGTTAAATATATAAAATTTGCAGCTTATGTTGTGGGTATTTCTGGTGGTGTGAGAATTTACAATCTTGAACGATATATCAGTGCACCTCATAAAGATCAGGAAATATTGGTGCTGAACGCCGACAGGTGGACGCTAGAAATTTATAGAACTGTCATCGAGACTCTGCAATCAATCGCTTGGATGTACTTGCTTGTTTTTATATTTGCCCTTATTGCATATGTAATTGTGAGAGGGTTTGAGTTAAGACAGTCAGGAAAAAATGATACCGAGTAGAAGCACGCTAACAAGTGACTGTTTCTATCACAAAAAACCCGCCAATCGGCGGGTCAGGCAGGGCAAACGCATGAACGTTTCTTGATCAAACCCAGTCCGTAAGCCGCTGGCAGTATCCGGTATAATCTCGACCTACGACCAATAACGCATCCCTTCTCGAACGTATACAGACACTTCCAGGCCCTCGTCATCAGGAAAATTTACAGTCAGCGTTTAGGAACGGTAGAGCCGGTGTTCGGAAATATCGAAACCAATAAGGGACTCAAACGGTTCACACTGCGTGGCAAACCGAAGGTTAACGCTCAGTGCGACGCAGAGCCAGTACCAGCACTTATGCTGATAGATGGTATAGAAAGCGTATATGCTGCATATAGCACTGATATAGACTGCTTGAAAAACAAAGCTGAACTGGCAAGTGCCGGTGGCAGAATGGAATGAAGGCTTGTCACACTAAAAGTTGGTGGTAGTTTGTTGTCACCTGCTTCTAATCCGACAGCCTCGTTAGGCATCAATAAATTATGACTGCCCGCATTTTTTAAACCTAAAGATAAGGATATTTCAACATGACAATGGAAACAGTCAGTATCAAGAAGACCAAGTGGGTTGCTAGCCCAGGAACCACTGGTGCGTCCGTGACCGCACCTAGCCTAACCGTTAATGGGAATGCATTCTTTGCCAAAGGTGTTTGTTACCAACCGGTCCCTTGGGGCGGTTCGGCGAATTGGACTCCGTACGGCGATTTTATGATTTCAGCTTGGAATGAGGTTTGGGAGAGGGATCTCCCAGTCATGCGTGACGGAGGTGTGAACTTGCTGCGGACCTACAACATGCCATGTGAGCAGAAAGGAGTCGTGCATGATCACACTGAATTTCTGACACAATGCTGGAATGGTGGCGATAACCCTATTTATGTGCTGTTAGGCTTCGGCGATCTTAATAACCTTGCCGTCTATCAACCGTGGGAAGATGGTGACTCCTTGCGGACTGCAGCGGAAAAAGTGTTTCTTGATACAGTTAAAAAGTACAAGGATGACCCAGCGGTGATGGGCTTTATTGTCGCGAATGAAGTCAATACATCCACCACAATCGACAATCTCGAATTCTGGGGGTGGTTAAACTACCTTTGCGCAGAGGCCAAGAAGAATGCACCGGACAAGATCACGGTTATGTCTCTTGTCGACGATTCAATGGATTCTGTGACCAGTTGTGGCGATCAGATGCCAGATTTGGACATTTGGGGAATCAACTCGTATCGTGGCCAGATAAATCCGGTGCCTGCTAACAATTTTGATAACCTCTGGTCGAGTTTTCAGTCCGTAAGCAATAAGCCTCTGCTGATCACCGAATGGGGTGCACCAGCGAGTACGCACGACCATGAAGGCGCTCTGTCTTTCTCCAAGGCCGTTGCCGATGATCTCAATACTTATATCACGGGACACTATAAGGACTTTATCTGGAACGTTGTTACTACAACATCAAATGGTGCTGGCACTAATCCAAACAGTGCCAATTGGGCTCCTGTGTGTGTAGGATCTTGCTATTTCGAGTGGAGCGATGAGCTCTGGAAGTTGGATGTAGCTTCCGGCCTGGAGTGTCAGGCGACAGTTCAGAACGCTGGTGTCTCGATTAATTCGGCTTTTCCTGGCGGTTGGGATGATGAGGAGTGTTTTGGACTCAACTCAATTACTCCTGTGGAGTCTGACGGTGTGAAACCGGCTGATCGGCTAGGACCAACGAGTACTGCCTGCAAGGGTGGTCCTTGGGATTTTGCAGAGAACAAACCCTACGCCGCCGATGTTCTGACACCACGTCCATCGTGGATGACTCTGAGTAATATGTTCGAGGGAGTGTCACCGGAGGTGTCTTTAGACGGCACTATCGCCGCTGTTTTTGGTGCTCGAGGGAATTGGAATGCAACCTTTTATGTAGGTTCCCCTATCGCTGCTAGTATAGTTTCGGGCATGCGAGTCATCGGTGCAGGGGTACCGTCTGGCACCACCGTCTCACCAGCTACATTTTCATCTAGTGAACCCTTGGCGAAGATGAGTGTGGTGATTACAAACGACTGCAACACGCTAAACAACCCGTTCACCGTCAACCCTGGTACAGCGCAACTGAATTTCATTCCATAAAACGTCTGACAAGTTGCTTAAAAGGAAGCAAAAATGTTGGTTATGCTCGTTCCTCGCAAAGTTTAACCAACGTTTTTGCTCCTCTTAGCAAGACGTTGAGGCTGTCGGATAAGTCCTGCAGGGCCTGGGTTATAGCGGCCTGATTTGGTAAG
>JAIBDV010000247.1 GCA_024686055.1 Neptuniibacter sp. | reverse complement strand
GTACTACAGCCGGTATTTGCGTCCCGCCAAGGACTACATGATCGGCGGGCTGGAATATATGATTCCGTACCTGGCCAAATTCCCGCAGCCGTATAACTGGGCGATGGAAAACCCGACTCTGGGCAAGTTGCTGGGGCGCTACGCCGGAATGGTCGACAGCCCGAGTATCTGCACTAACAGCCTGAAAGCGGCGCTGGCTGAACGGGCGGTAGATTTTGCCGATGCGGCGAAAATACGCGCGCTCAGTGTGGAGCAGCGCGCCGATACGGTGGTGATTGTGCAGGATGCGTTCACCAGCTACTTCGAGAGCCAGCTGGTGGTTGATGTGGTTGATATGCTGGAGCGACTGGGCTTCAACGTGCTGGTCGCGCCGTTTATGCCTAACGGCAAGCCGCTGCATGTGCATGGTTTCCTCGGTGCGTTTGAGAAGGTCGCTAACCGTAATGCGAAGATGCTGAATCAGATCGCCGCCACCGGTGTGCCGCTGATCGGGATCGACCCGTCGATGACCCTGACCTATCGTTCTGAATATGCCCCGGTGGTTAACGGTAAACTGCCGGAAGTGCAGCTGATTCAGGAATGGCTGGCACAGCGCAGTGACAAGCTCAGCGCTTATACTGCGCGCCAGCCGGATCGTGAGTTCAAGTTGCTGTCCCACTGTACGGAGCGGACCAACGCTGCGCCGAGCATCAAAGACTGGCAGGCGGTGTTTAGTGGTCTGGGCCAGAGCCTCACGCCACTGGCGGTGGGCTGTTGTGGTATGTCGGGCACCTATGGCCATGAAACGGGTAACGTTGATACCTCGAAAACCATCTATGAACTGAGCTGGTCTGAGGTGGTTAACAACCCGGCCAACGCGGGCAAACTTGTGGTGTCGGGCTATTCCTGCCGCTCTCAGGTGAAACGCCAGGACAAACAGGCGTTGCCGCATCCGTTACAGGCGCTGCTTGAGCTGACCCGCAACTGAGGTCTATCTTAAATATAACGATACCTTGCGAATAACGGCCGATCTCCCAAACGCTTCTGCAGCACAACAGTCTGCGGAAGCGTTTTTCGTTTTATCCGACAGGGCATGGCATGACAGATACAGAAATAGGGCCGATACTGGCCTTGCGGTACACAGTGTGACTATCTGCAACACGCTTCCTGTGAGTAGCTCGCTGTGGTGCATCGCTCGATTACCAGGGTATTTTTGGCGGAAAAGTGGCAGGCTTGTCATTCAGCCAGGTGGTCTGACCGCCGGATGTGCATTTTTACGTATTTTGTTTGCTGTACCGCAGGGTTATGAGCGGGCTATCATGAATGGGCACTTCAGTCGTAATCCAGAGTCTCATTAAATATGAAGGGAACCGATGGAGTAACGGGTTCAGACCCAGGGAGGAGGCATATGACTCACCTCAACTATTCCGAATTGAAAACGGTGTTATCGCTTGACGCTTGTCGTGAGTTTTCGGTCTTCGGTGCGTTAAGTGATGACAGCATCGAATTCTTGCTCAGTCACGGCGAGTGTATCGAGCTGTCTAAGCATGAGATGCTATATCACACTGGGGATCCATCTGATGGGTTCTATGTGGTCCTGTCCGGTCTGTTGTCGTTCTACAAAGAGCATCAGGGGCATTCATTTCTTGTACGGCAGTACCCACCAGGCGAAGAGCTGGGCTTTGTCGGAATGATCAGCCTGCATCCCCGCGCCGGTTGGGCTCAAATGCATGAAGCTGGCCGAGTACTACGAGTTAGTGATGCAGTATTTCATCAGCTGCAACAGCGCAATGGCCATGATTTCACGCTGTTACTGATCAACCTTGTTCGTGATAAGTCACGTGAATTAACTAATGCGAATAACATGCTGGTAGACATGAATGCAGGGCTTGAAAATCAAGTGAAGAAGTCTGATAAGGATCAGGCCTGACTCAGCCGGTATGATTTGTTTACTGTGCACCCCCACCCCCTGGTGATTACCGTTATTTTTCTGAAGCGTGCAAGGCCTGTGCTTTATATTCTGATTAGAACAGCTTGTACCTTGAAAGACAGAGTGCCGCCAGCCGCAATGGCCAAAGTGGTGAAGGCATGTTAAAAAAAATTGCCCTGAGTACTCGCGCATATTAAAGGACTGCTTGTTGTATCTAACGATGAGAAGCATCAGAGGGAGTTACAGTGACTCAAATATTAAGCCCCCATGCCATCTTACAAGAGATGCTCACGGCTCAACGTGAGCATCGGCAGATCGAACCGTTTTCCGCTCGCCAGGTTAGGCTTGATGCCCGCCGGGCCTATGAGGTCGGTCAGCTGCCAATGCTGAGTTAGGCGATATTCAGGCTTGTATCGACTGGATCGCGCTGGGTTATGAAATGGTGCAGTGCCACTACCCTGGCTGGAAATTTCAGGGGCTGGACACCATTATCGACAGCGGTTTACATGTGGAGCTGCTACTGGGCGCACCATTAGACATTACAGAGGCCGGCCCCGGACTGCTGACAACACTGGAGCAGTTTGAGGTCCGTCTGTATCTGAATGATGCGCTATATGATCAGGGCAGCGGTGCTAATGTACTGGGCAGCCCGCTGAAAGCGGTGGCGCACCTGATCTCGGTGATCGCTGCCAACCCGGCCATGGAGCCCATCCAGGCCGGGGAGCTGATTACCACTGGCACGCTGACCAAAGCCTGGTCGGCTAGCCCCGGTGAAACCTGGCGTACCGAGGTAACAGGGCTTGATCTGCCACCGTTGACGGTAACGTTTGCGGGGAAATGATTCACTGTTGCAGGTGACTTGTTTAAACCACCTGTTGCAACCCGCTCTATGGGTGACAGAGGCCTGCGCTCTGCACCGGACGCTCACGGAGTGAGCTGCTACAACATACATCTATGTATCCTGTAGCACCGCGCTCCGCGCGGGTCAGGCGGCACAGCGTTCTGAACGCCACTCTGTTATAGGAACCCAGGTAACACGCTCAACGATCGGCACTTAAAAACCGGTGTAGCTTATCCAACGACGGCATTGTCTTATGTAACGGGGCATCGGCAGGCAGTGTATCCCATCCCGCTTTTGAATCACTGTGCAGGTGTATCACCACGTTACCCTCCGGGCTATCCAGCAGGCCGACCGGAATCCAGACCAGTTCGGTAGTACGTAGCAGGTTGGGCACCGGGCTGCTGCAGGTTTTACAGAAATCTACACGGTAACCCGTAGTGCGGGTGTACGAGGTAATATTGTTATTACCTGCCAGCCATTCAAACTGTGCTCTTTCTACCAGCATGCCTGCATTGGCTGATGAGCCGGTAACCTTCTGACATAACCTGCAATGGCACTGATAAAAACTGGGCAGGCTGCCCGTCAGCTTGAACTGCACAGTACCGCATAAACATTGGCCGATCATGGTTGTTCCTTAACGCGCTGTAGTGAGGGGAGCGGCTCCCAGAATATGGACATCGCAGCTAAATGGTGAACAGCCCCATTTATGTCTGCCAGTCAGAGCTTCGGTATCGCTTTACGCTCTGGGATTCTACCATCCCTAAACTGTTGGTGATGGAAATGTCGTTGAGCGCGAATGTATCGCCCGGTAGCCAGTGCGGAGCATTGGATGCCAGCCACCTGGCAGACAGGATCCGGTTTTCACCGACCTCAATACGCATCTTTTTGATGTGCGATTTAGAGACGGTGCCAGGGTTCTGAATGACCCACTCATCCACGGGCCGACTGTGTTGTATCGGTGGAGAGCTATGGCTGGAGGCTTTACTGTGCGGAGGCGGAATCAACCAGCCTGAGGATCTTCAGCTGCTGGAGTCACGGATTCAGGAAATAGTTAACGGCAGTTAGAGCAAACCTTTCGAGGCACGAGGCTTCATCAGATAGACGAATACCAAAAAACGCATCCTCAATATTTAAACCCCATCTGAAAGGTTATGGGGGGGAAATGAAATGCTAACAATACCAGCATGTAAAGCAAATGACCTATTCGCCGCTATCTAAAGGGCACGCCATTACATCAATGGATAGACCAGATCATTCAGGGAGTCACTGATGCAGCCTATCGGTAACCGTATCGCTACGCCTTATGCCCAGACAGAGCGTCAGACACAAACCGCGCCTGAGCTACCCAAGGCAAAAGAAACTGAAAAACCTTCAGCTGCGGCAACAGATGTTGTCGCAGTTGAAAGCACCGTGATTACCCGGCCAGACTACGATCTGACCCATATGACCCCTGACGAGGTCACGACGATGTCGGCCAGCTTGTATGCAGAAGGGAAGATCGATATTCATCAGATGGTTCGCCTGCATAGTGTTTCACTTCAACAACAGCACCCGACAAATATCGAAGGTATATACACCGACGCGAACGCCAATAACGAGCCGTTTAACCTGTTAGCGAAAGTAGAACAGCGACAGCAGGAAAGCCCGCTGATGAACCAGAGTAAACCGCTAATGGAGATACTACTGGGACTTCAGAATTCGCTGGAAGTGGAAAATTATAAAGCGCTGGATGTGCGTGCCTGATCTTTCCTTCAGAATATGGCCGCCGACCAGTGCAGCTCGCCGTAAGCGGAAAATGTAACGGTGCTGTTATTCCAGTAGTATGATGGCCGATCTTGCCAGATGGATAGTAGCTTCCGGCAGGCAGATGTAACGGGAATGTCGCTAAACCAGTAACGGATTTAACCGCTAACACAACGGAGATGTATATGAAATTCCGCACACTTATGGCCGCCGGTTGTTTATTTTTAGCCCCTCAGGTATCAATGGCAGCGCCCTCTATCAATGATATGCAGTCATGCCAGGGCTTGCTTGATTTTATTGATAACAGGCTGGACTCCGTCGCTTCACAATATGAGGCCGCTGATGTGAAATCAGTAAAGGCTGGGCTTAAGGGCTATAACCAGTATATTCAGCGAGAGATTGTTTCGCCTGGTTTGCTGAAATTCAATGGTGGCGATGCTAATAAATCAGCACAGATGCAGAAACAGATTGATAGCTATAAAGCATCGGTGGTTGTTAATTTTAAAAAGAGATATTCAGAGAACAAACTTTTTGCTGACCAGGTGGTTGCGTTGAATGACTGCACCAAAAAATCAGTGCCATCGGGTCAGGAACTGGAAGGCCTGAAGCGGGCGTTCGCTACCATGATGAAAATGACAAACATGAAATAGGGATTTAATAGCCCATCCGGCCTATCCAGTGGGCCAACCGGTGC